>NZ_DAMBUH010000027.1:2265-41864 GCF_032053605.1 Tianweitania sp. | reverse complement strand
GCGTCCCTCGCAGGCGTTCCTCGATTGGGGCTGGCGCATTCCGTTCCTGTTCTCGGCCGTGATGGTCGTGGTCGGCCTGTGGGTCCGCCTCAACCTCGTTGAAAGCGCGGCCTTCGAGAAGACCGTGGAGCGGGGTGCCGTGCAGAAGGTGCCGCTAGCCGCCGCCTTCCAGGGCCACTGGAAGGAGCTGATCCTCGGCACGTTCTACATGCTGGCGACCTACGTTCTGTTCTACCTCATGACGACCTTTTCCCTGTCCTACGGCCGCGCCGCCACCACCGCGCCGCTGCCGGGTCTCGGCTTCAGCTACAACCACTTCGTGCTGATGATGATCTTCGGCGTCGTGTTCTTCGGCATCTTCACGCTGGTGTCGGGACCGTGGGCAGACCGCTTCGGCCGCCGCCGCACGCTGATCTGGGTGACGCTGGCGATTGCGATTTTCGGCCTGCTTTGGGTGCCGATGCTGTCGGCCGGCACACTTGGCGTGATCGCCTGGCTGGTGCTCGGCTTCTCCTTGATGGGCATCACCTTCGGGCCGATGGGCGCACTGTTGCCGGAGCTCTTTCCGGCCAACGTGCGCTACACCGGCTCCGGCATCTCCTACAACGTGTCCTCCATCCTGGGCGCTGCTCTCGCTCCTTTCGTGGCGGTGGCACTGTGGAGCTATGGCAATGGCAGCCCGTTCTGGGTCGGCGTTTATCTCAGCGCCATGGCCGTGCTGACGCTGATTGCGCTGCTGCTTGGCCGTGAAACCAAGGATGTTGATATCAACGTCTGAGTTGAGATCAGATCAAAGAACAGGAAAGCCGTACCCCAACAAGGATGCGGCTTTTTCTTTGCAGACGCAGCAAAAGCGCTCGCTTCTGGATGCAGTGAAAGCATGCAAGTACAGCAACGCGCTAACTCAACCCGGAAAGTCTTGGTCGCAAGCCGGCTCTTTGCCGTAGAAAAAGCCGGCGGGGTTCGGCATAAGGGCGCAGCTTTGCCTGTGTGAGCCCCCGAGTCCAAGATGCGTTTCAAACCTGCCGAAGATCTCCAACCCAACAGCTTCGCTTTTGAAACGACGCCCTTGGTGAAGGCGTCGGGCTTCCGCGAATATGATGCGCGCTGGTGGTTCGGTCATCCGGCATCGAGCAAGACGCCCGAACTGAACCTGATGGGCATGCAGGCGCTCGGCATGGGATTGGCGACGCTGATCCGCCGCCGCGGCGTCGCACCGGGCATCGTGGTTGGCCATGATTTCCGCTCCTATTCCATGGCAATCAAGATCGCGCTTACGCAAGGGCTGATGGCTGCGGGCGCCGAGGTCCATGACATTGGCCTCGCATTGTCGCCGATGGCCTACTTCGCGCAGTTCGCGCTCGATCTGCCCTCCGTCGCGATGGTCACGGCCTCACATAATGAAAACGGCTGGACCGGCGTGAAGATGGGCTGCGAACGGCCGCTCACCTTCGGGCCAGACGAGATGAGCGCCTTGAAGCAAATCGTACTCGACGGCGACTTCGATCTGGTTGGCGGCGGCACCTATCGCTTCGTTGAAGACTTCCGCCGGACCTATCTCGACGATCTCGTGGCGAACAAGCGCATCAGCCGCAAGCTGAAGGTCGTCGCGGCCTGCGGCAACGGCACGGCTGGCGCCTTTGCGCCGGAGATTTTGGAGCGGCTGGGCTGCGAGGTGGTGCCGCTCGATACCAATCTCGACTTCTCCTTCCCGCGCTACAATCCGAACCCGGAAGACATGGAAATGCTTCATGCCATCCGAGACAAGGTGCTTGAGGTCGGCGCCGATGTCGGCCTCGGCTTCGATGGCGACGGGGACCGTTGTGGCGTGGTGGACAATGAGGGCAACGAGATCTTTGCCGACAAGGTCGGCGTGATGCTCGCCCGCGACATCGCCAGCCAGCATTCCAACGCTCAGTTCGTGGTGGACGTGAAGTCGACCGGCCTGTTCCTGACCGACGAGGACCTGAAGGCGAAGGGCGCGAAGACCGATTACTGGAAGACCGGCCACTCCTATATCAAGCGCCGTGTAAAGGAACTCGATGCCATTGCCGGCTTCGAGAAATCAGGTCACTTCTTCTTCAACCCGCCGATCGGGCGCGGCTATGATGACGGGCTGGTCACCGCACTGGCCGTCTGCGAAATGCTCGACCGCAATCCCGACCGCTCCATGGCCGATCTTTACCGCGCGCTGCCCGTGACCTACGGCACGCCCACCATGTCGCCGCATTGCGACGACGACAAGAAGTACGGCGTGGTGGAGAAGGTGACCGCCGACTTTACCGCCATGCGCGAGCGCGGCGAGGCACTGGCTGGGCAGCAGATCGTGGATATCGTCACCGTCAACGGCATTCGCGTGACGGCGGAAGACGGCACATGGGGCCTGGTGAGGGCCTCCTCCAACAAGCCGGAACTGGTCGTAGTGATCGAAAGCCCGGTATCGTCGGAGCGCCGTCGTGCGATGTTCGACGCCGTGGACGCCGCTTTGCGCCGCAACAACGCCGTCGGCGCTTACAATCAGACCTTCTAAGGAGATCGCGATTATGGATGCGCGCCCTTCCGACCCCAAGAGCACGGACGCCTCTTCCGAACGCATCGTCGGCTTCGTGATGAGCGGCGGTGTGGGCTCGCGCCTGTGGCCGCTGTCGCGCGAGGATAATCCCAAGCAGTTCCACGACCTGTCCGGCGGCGGCTCCATGCTGCTGAAAACGGTGAAGCGGCTGAAGGTGCGCACTTCGGGTGAAACGCCGGTTTACCTGATTGCATCGGAACGCCACGCCGAACGCGTCCGCAACGATCTGGCGCCGATCGATCTGGCCGGCGGCGCGGCGATCTTCGAGCCGATGGGCCGCAACACGGCGGCTGCGGTCGCAGTAGCGGCACTCCGCGTTCTTGCGAGACACGACGACGCGCTGGTGTTGATCCTGCCGTCGGATCACGAGATTTCTACCGAAGCGCAGTTCTGGACGACCATCGAGAGCGGCGTGCCGGCGGCAAAGGCCGGCAGCCTCGTCGTGTTCGGCGTGAAGCCGACCCAGCCGGAAACCGGCTATGGTTATATCGAAGCGCCCGGCGAAGGCGACGAGCCGCGCAAGGTCAAGCGCTTCGTGGAGAAGCCCAACCTCGCCACAGCCGAGCGCTATGTCGCCGATGGCGGCTTCTACTGGAATGCGGGCATCTTCCTGTTCAAGGCGAGCGCCATGCGCGACGCCTTTGCGCGGCTGGCGCCTGAAATCTGGACCAAAGCCGAAGCGGCACTTGCCGAAGCATCTGATGAAGTCGGCGGCGTGTTCCTGCCAGCCGATCTCTATGCCGACGTGCCCTCTGACTCCATCGACTATGCCGTGATGGAGCGTGCTGACGACATCACCATGGTGCCGGCCGGCTTTAAATGGAGCGATCTCGGCTCCTGGCAGTCGCTACTGGAAGTCTCGCAAGCCGATGAGAAGGGCAATGTGAAGCTCGGCGACGTCGTCGCGATTGATTGCGAAAACGCCTATTTCCGCAGCCACGGCCGGCTTTTGACAGCCATCGGCATGAAGGATGTCGCTGTCGTCTCGACGCTGGACGCGACCTTTGTCGCACCGGTCACGCATTCGCAGCACGTCAAAAAGATTGTCGAGGAGCTGGAAAGAAACGGCCGCCTCGAAACCCGCTTCACCCCGACCGAAGATCGCATTGTTGAAAGCGGCGCCTGGCGCAAGCGCGTGCGGCACTGGCTGTTCGAGGAAACGCTGCCGCTCTGGTGCGAAAACGGAGTCGACCGCGTCCATGGCGGCTTCCACGAAGCGCTGTCTTTCGACGGCCAGCCAATCGCCGGCCGCGACAAGCGCGTCCGCACGCAAGCGCGCCAGATCTATGCTTTCGCCATCGCCAAGCAGCAGGGCTGGAGCGGCAACGCCGAACAACTGATCGCGCATGGTATCGAGTTTCTAGCAACGAAGGCGCGAACGGTGCGCGGCGGCTTCGTGCGCACTCTGTCCGTGGACGGCCGCGTCATCGATCCCGCCGAAGACGCTTATGACCATTCCTGCGTATTGCTGGCGCTGGCGCATGCCCATGCGGTCGGCAATCCGGACGCGATGCGGCTGGGCGACGCGACCTTCGAATTTCTTGACGAGCATCTTGAAGACCAGCGCCTCACCGGCTTCCTTGAGACGTCGGAAGGCAAAGGACTGCGGCGGTCCAACCCGCATATGCATCTGCTGGAAGCGTTTCTCGCCTGGCATCAGGTCACCGGCAAGCGGGCTTACCTCAGACGCGCCGCCCGCATCGTGGACCTATTCCGCTCCTCCTTCTTCGACGCCGATACCTGGACGCTCGGCGAGTATTTCGAGGACGACTGGAGCCGCGCCGAAGGCGAAAAGGGCCAGTGGACCGAGCCCGGCCACCACTTCGAGTGGGCCTCGCTGCTGATCGACTTCGCCCATGCCAGCGGCCAGAAGGATCTGATCCCGTTCGGCCGCAAGCTCTATGCGTCGGCGGTTGCCAACGGCCTCAACCGTGCGACGGGCTTGGCCTACGGCGCCGTGTCACGCGCCGGCCTGCCGCTCGACCGCCAGTCCCGCTCTTGGCCGCAATCCGAAGCCATCAAGGCCGCGATAGCGCTGGATGGTACGGACGGTCCTGATCTCAAGCCGGAGATCGAGCAGCGCGTCGGCCGTCTGTTCCGCTGGCACATCGACCCCGCGCCCACTGGCATGTGGATCGACCAGATCGACGAAAAAGGCCGGGCCTCCGCCACGGAAGTCCCGGCCTCGATCTTCTACCATCTCGTCAGCGCTCTGACGCAGTATCTGGATCGGGTAGAATAGGAGCCCCTCAGTAGGGGCTCTCCACGTTGCCGGTTTCCACGTAAACCGACTTCAGCTGCGAATAATGGCCGAGCACGGCCAGCCCATTTTCACGGCCGACGCCGGATGCCTTGTAGCCGCCGAAGGGGAGTTCCACCGGCGTCAGGTTGTAGGCGTTGATCCAGCAGGTGCCTGCCTGCAATTCGCCGATGACGCGGTGCGCGCGCGGCAGGTCGCGGGTGAAAACGCCCGCTGCCAGGCCGAACTCGGTATCGTTGGCGCGGGCAATCACTTCGTCTTCCTCGTCGAAGGCAAGCACGCTCATCACCGGTCCGAAGATTTCTTCGCGCGCGATCCGCATCTGGTCGGTGACGCCTGAGAACACCGTCGGCTCCACAAAGAATCCGCCTTCAAAACCCTGCATGGCTGGCGCATTGCCGCCAACGGCGAGCGTCGCGCCTTCCGCCTTGCCGGACGCAATATAGTCCATGACCTTGGCATGCTGGGCGGCATTCATCACCGGACCCATCTGCGTGTCTTCATCGAGCGGATCGCCAAGGCGGATGGCCTTGGTACGCTCCACCAGTCGCTCGAGGAAGCGGTCATGCAAGCCGCGCTGCACGAAAACGCGGGTGCCGTTGGAGCAGACCTGTCCAGCCGAATAGAAGTTTCCGAGCATCGCCCCGCCGATGGCGTTTTCGAGATCGGCATCGTCGAACACGATGATCGGCGATTTGCCGCCAAGCTCCATCGTGGCGTGCTTCATCTGCGAGCCGGCCAAGCCCATGACCTTCTTGCCGGTTGGCACGGATCCGGTAACGGAGACCTTCGCGGTGACCGGGTGTGAGACCAATGCGGCACCCACGTCACCGAACCCCTGCACGACGTTGAAAAGGCCGTCCGGCAAACCGGCTTCGGTGTAGATTTCAGCCAGCGCCAGCGCCGAAAGCGGGGTGTTTTCCGAAGGCTTGAAGACGAAGGCGTTGCCCATTGCCAGCGCCGGGCCGGACTTCCAGGCAGCGATCTGGATCGGATAATTCCAGGCGCCGATGCCGACGCATACGCCGAGCGCTTCCCGTTTAGTGTAAGCGAAGGGCCCGCCGAGATCGACGAAGTCGCCGTTGAAAGACTGCAACGCTCCGGCAAAGAACTCCAGCGCATCGGCAGCCGATGCCGCATCGGCGACCAGCGTTTCCTGGATGGGCTTGCCGGTATCGAGCGTTTCCAGCCGCGACAGCTCGGCATTGCGCTCGCGCAGCAGATCGGCCGCCCGACGCAGGATGCGCCCGCGCTCCACCGGCTTCAACCGCACCCATGTTGCTTGCGCCGACCGAGCGGCTTCGATTGCCAACTCCACGATATTGGGCGTGGCGGCATGAAGGCGGGCGATCACCTCGCCGGTTGCAGGATACAAAACGTCCAGCGTCTGGCCTCCTTCATCCTCGACGAAGCGGCCGTTGATGTAGTGAGAGGCTTTCGGCTGGACGTTCATGAGCGTTCTTCCTGCGGTTAAACGAGCGGGCTTTCCGGCCCCTGCAATACGACGACGCGCGTGCCGTTCGGAACGCGGCTGTAAAGGTCGATAATATCGGCGTTCAGAAGGCGGATACAACCGCTGGACACCGCGCGGCCGATCGACCAGTCTTCCGTCGTGCCGTGGATGCGGTAGAGCGTGTCGACGCCGTCCTTGAAGAGGTAGAGCGCGCGCGGACCAAGCGGATTGGTCGGCCCTGCGTCCATGCCGTTCGCAAGATGACCGTAGCGCTCGGGATCGCGCTGCATCATGTCCGAGGTCGGTGTCCAGCGCGGCCATTCGCGCTTGTACTGCACGCGCGCAACGCCCTGAAACTCGAGGCCCGCCTTGCCCACGCCGATGCCGTAGCGCATGGCACGTCCATTCATGCCGACGAGGTAAAGGTGACGCGCCTGCGTATCCACCACGATCGTCCCGGTCGGCTCATAGGTCTGGTAATCGACCTCCTGCCGGTAAAACTCCGGCTCGACCTTGGTCAGGTCGGCAGCGGCGACCGGATAAAGCTCGTCAGTCTTGGCCGCATACATTTCCTGATAGTAGGCCGGTACGACGCGCGGCGCGGGCTTCACCGACGCCGTCGTTTGCAGCCGAGACGACATGCAGCCGGCCAGGAAGACCGGTGCGGACAACATGAAAAGGCGGCGCGAAAGCTTGGGCATGGGAAATCGAAGTCCTGGGCTGGCAGAAGAGGCTTGCTCCAACGAGCGAGCACTAGGTCGTCCCCCATTCCCGTTAAAAATGTGCCTCTTTTTGAGCAATCGGGCGAACAAGGCGTTCAACACACCGTCAACGCTGTTGAAGCCGCCTTGCTGTGGCCCGGGAGGCTCAGTTTTCCCGAACCGACACGCCGTTCTCGTTCAACTGGATCTGAACGCCTTCGGGCTGCTGTTCCTCGCGATAAACATAGATACCGAGGCCGATGACCACGACGATCAGCGCGCCGAGGAGGAGGTAGAGCGTGTTCTTCTGCATTCCGAATGCCTTCTTGGAGGATAACGGCGCCTATATGGCTCAGCGGTCGCTGTTCTGCCAGCGAGGGTTGATCCAGGGCTCCTGATTGGATGGGGCTAAGGGCGTACGGCCGAGAATGTGGTCGGCGGCTTTCTCGCCGGTCATCAGCGACGGGCCATTCAGATTGCCGTTGGTCACACGCGGGAAGATCGAACTGTCCGCTACGCGCAATCCATCCACCCGGATGACCCGCGTTTGCGGATCCACCACTGCATGCGGATCGTCGGCGCGGCCCATCCGGCAGGTACCGCAAGGATGGTAGGCGCTTTCGACGTGCTCGCGGATGAAGGCGTCGAGTTCATCGTCGCTCTGGACATCCGAGCCCGGCGAAATCTCGCGCCCGCGATACGCGCCGAAGGCATCCTGCCCGAAGATCTCGCGCGTGAGGCGGATGCAATGGCGGAAGTCCGCCCAGTCCTCCTCCTGCGACATGTAGTTGAAGACGATCTTCGGACCCTCGGCCGGATCGCCCGACCGCAGCGTCACCGACCCGCGCGACTTCGAGCGCATCGGGCCGACATGAGCCTGGAAGCCGTGCGCCTTAGCAGCCGCCTTGCCGTCATAGCGCATGGCCGCGGGCAGGAAATGGTACTGAATATCGGGATAATCGATGCCCGCTTTCGAGCGCAGGAAGGCGGCCGATTCAAAATGGTTGGTGGTGCCGAGGCCGGTGCGCAGGAACAACCACTGCGCGCCGATCAGGCCCTTGGAGAACCAGTTCAGCTTGGAATGCAGCGTGATCGGCTTGAGCGACTCCTGCTGGATATAAAGCTCGAGATGATCCTGCAGGTTCTGGCCGACCCCCGGCCGATCCGCGACCACCGCAATGCCATGCTCGCGCAGATGCGCGGCCGGTCCGATGCCGGACAGCATCAGCAGCTTCGGCGAGTTGATGGAGGACGCCGCAAGCACCACCTCGCGACGCGCCTTCACGACCTGGATCTGCCCGCGCGCCTCGATCTCCACACCCGTCGCGCGGCCGTTTTCGATTACCACGCGCCGCGCGAAGCCTTTCACGAGACGCACGTTCGGCCGCTTGAGGGCAGGGCGGAGATAGGCGTTTGCGGCCGACCAGCGGCGGCCCTTGTAGATCGTCTGCTCCATCGGGCCGAAGCCCTCCTGCTTGGAGCCGTTATAATCCCGCGTGGTCGCGAAGCCCGCCTGCTGGCCGGCCTCGATGAAGGCCTTATAGAGCGGATTGGCGCCTGTTCCGCGCTGGACATGCATCGGCCCATCGGTGCCGCGCCAGCCCTCTTCGCCGCCATGGCTGGTTTCCATGCGCTTGAAGTAAGGAAGCACGTCGGCATAGGCCCAGCCGGCAGCGCCTGACTCCGCCCAATGGTCGAAATCCCTGGCATGGCCGCGCACATAAACCATGCCGTTGATGGACGACGAGCCGCCGACCACCTTGCCGCGCGGGGTGGCCAGAACGCGACCGCCGAGATGCGGCTCAGGCTCGGTTTTGAAGCCCCAATCATAGCGCGCCATGTTCATGGGGATCGACAGGGCCGAGGGCATCTGGATCAACGGTCCAGCATCGGTACCGCCGAACTCGATCACGATCACGGAATGCTTGCCGTCTTCAGACAGGCGGTAAGCGAGAGCGGAGCCGGCGGAGCCCGAACCGACGATGACGAAATCGGCTTCCATCATCACCTCGCCCGCAAACTGTCGTAGCTGACCATGACGTGCTCGGCATAGGCCGGGCGTCGCGTCAGGCGCTCGTAATAAGCCCGCAGCTTCGGCGTCTCTGCACGCTCGATCGGAAGGTCGAAGTAGCGGTAGAGGTAGGTGCCGATCACCATATCGGCGAAGCACACATCGGCATCTCCAAAATAGCCCTCGGTCGGCACGCCGGTTTCCAGGATCGCGGCCATGTCCTTCAGCCTGGCAACGCCGTCATCAAGGCTGGCCGGCAGCGGATCTCCCGGCTTCGTGCTGATGATTGGCCAGAACACGCTGGTCAGCAGCGCCGACACGAAGGTGGTCTTGATCCACTCCGCCCACTTGTCGACCGGCGCGCGTTTTGCGGAATCGCTTGGCCAAAAGGTCTCGTCGCCATACCTCGCTGCGAGATAGCGGACGATCGCCGCACTTTCCCAAAGAATGAGCCCGTCGATTTCAAGCACGGGCACATAGCCGTTCGGGTTCATGGCCTTGAAGGCGGGCGTGTCGTTGCCGCCGAACGCACCGCCGACATCAAGGCGCTCGAAGGTCAGTCCAAGTTCTGTCAGCGTCCAGGCGACCATCTGGACGTTGGAAGAGGTGGCGCGGCCATGCAGGGTGATCATGATCATTCGCCCCGCGGAAAGCGCTTGCTTTCTTCGAGCACGTTGAGATCCATGTGGTTGCGCATGTAGCGCTCCGACGCCTTTTGCAGCGGCTGGTATTCCCAGGGGTAGTAGGCGCCGTTGCGCAGCGCGGGATAGATCACCCAGCGCCGCGCCTGGCTGGCGCGTACATCGGCATCGAAGCGCGCCATGTCCCACCGGCTGCGCACAAAACTCATGAAGCGCTCGACCTCGACCGCATAAGCGGGATCGGCCGCGACGTTGGTCAGTTCCTGCGGATCGGACTGGAGGTCAAACAGCTGCGGCGGGTCGATCTCGCAATGCACGAACTTGAGGCGACCGTCGCGGATCGCCACCATCGGCGCATAGGAGCCCTCGGCGGCATACTCCATCAGCACGGGCTCGGAACGGCTTTCGCCTCGCGTGAGCGGCAGAACAGATTGCCCGTCGGTCCATTCGGCAATGCCGGACAGGTCGAGGCCGGCAAGATCGGCTAGTGTCGGCAGAATATCGAGGTTGGACACCGGCGCTTCGATCAGGCCCGGCGCCACACCCTTGCCTGCGATCATGAAGGGAACGCGCGCGGAGCCCTCATAGAAGTTCATCTTGAACCACAATCCTCGCTCGCCCAGCATGTCGCCGTGGTCGGAGCAGAACAGGATCAGCGTGTTCTCGGCCATGCGGGTCCGCTCGAGCACGGAAAGCAACTCGCCCACCTTGTCGTCGAGGTAGGAAATGCTGGCGAAATAGCCGCGCCGCGAGCGGCGGATGTCCTCGGCCGTCACATCGAAGGCAGGATAATCGCTGGCATGATAGAGCCGCTGCGAATGCGGGTCCTGTTCCTCATACGGAATGAAGCCGACCTCCGGCTCCAGATGCGCGCAGCCCTCGTAAAGGTCCCAATACTGCTTGCGCGCGACATAGGGGTCGTGCGGATGGGTGAAGGAGACGGTGAGGCACCATGGGCGAGCTGAAGCGTCGTCCGAGGTGCGGCTGAGATCATAAAGCTTCTGACAGGCGTGGAAGCAGACCTCGTCGTCATATTCCATCTGGTTGGTGATCTCGGCCACGCCTGCACCCGTGACGGATCCGAGATTGTGATACCACCAGTCGATGCGCTCGCCGGGCTTGCGGTAGTCCGGCGTCCAGCCGAAATCGGCGGGATAGATGTCAGTGGTCAGCCGGTCCTCGAAACCATGCATCTGGTCCGGGCCGACGAAATGCATCTTGCCCGATAGCGCTGTGTAATAGCCGGCCGCACGCAGGTGGTGCGCGTAAGTCGGGATCGAGGAGGGGAACTCGGCGGCATTGTCGTAAACACCGGTGCGCGACGGCAGTTTACCGCTCATGAAGGCGGCGCGGCCGGGTGCGCAAAGGGGTGAGGCCGTATAGTTGTTGCGAAAGCGTGCCGAGCGCGCCGCCAGCGCTTTCAGGTTCGGTGCATGCAGGAAGTCTGCGGGACCATCGGGAAAGAAGGTCCCGTTCAACTGGTCCACCATGATGATGAGGATGTTCGGCCGGCTCATGCTATCAGGGACCCTTATGGGAGTTTGGCGGAAAGGTAGTCTTCGACGAGCGCGATCGCGGACGCCGCATCAGGCTCGCCCTGTTTCAGCGCGCGGCGGATATAAAGCCCGTCGATCAGCGCAGCTATGCCTTCGGCCGTCGTCTGCGCCTGCTCGCGCGGAAGCAGTGCCGACAGGCCGCTCATCAGGTTTGAATGAAGCCGGCCGGCATAGATGCGCAGCAGGCGGCGCAGTGGCTCGGAGCGCTGCGCTTCGACATAAAAGGCCAGCCAAGCCGCGATGATCTCAGGCCGGAACTGCTTGGCCGAGAAGTTGACGTCGAGAATGGCGGACAGCCGCGCCCGCGGCGTCTCTGCGCTCTTCAGGGCCACGCGAGCATCGGCGGCAAGTTCCGCCAGAATATGCCGCATCGTGGCAAGCAGCAGGTCGTCCTTACCGCCAAAGTAGTGGAAGGCCAGCGCCGACGATACACCTGCGCGACCGGCAATATCGGACATGGTGACATCAAGCGTACCCGCATCGCCAATCGCCGCGATGGTCGCGTCGATCAGGGCACGGCGCCGAACGGGTTCCATTCCGAGCTTGGGCATCGCTCGGATTTAACTTTTATTGACTGGTCAATCAAGCAGGCTCGGAGTCGAAGTACTCCGCTGCTTCTTCGCGGCGCGCGAGCAGCCTCGGCGTGCTCAGCCGAGGCAAGGCTAAAGAGACCGCGCCGACGGCGGGAACGAGGATTGCGCGGCGGTCGAGGTCGATCCCACCCACCAGGCCGAGGAGTCGGATTTCGAGAAAGCGCAAGCCGATCGCGACGCCAAGAAGCCCGCGCAGGTTGATCTCGAAACAACGATGCGCCGGATGCCAGCCGGCTATGCTGCGCGGATGAAAGTCACGGCCGATCGCGGTGATCGGCAGGCGGCCGAGTTCCGGTGCTGCACGCAGAATGTGGGCGATGAAGGAGTTCGAGTTGGGGCCGGGCCAGGCGCAATAGTTTCCCTGCTGGGCGTAAGGGTAAGAGGCGATGGCGGCTTCCACGGCTGGGATCAGCCTGGCGGCAACTGCACCTTCGACCGCATGTTCGAGTAGGGGTGGGTTCGAGAACCAGAGGCCATCGGCAGGAAATCCGTTCTTCCAGATGACCTCGCCCCAGCCCATCTTGTCGTAGCGGTCGTAGGAGCATTCCCCCGGCTTGCGGATGACGATCCAGGAATGCCGGGCAAGCGCGCCCTTGAGGCCGGAGGTGCGGGCACTCAAAAGATAGA
Source organism: Tianweitania sp. (assembly GCF_032053605.1). Classification (NCBI taxonomy): domain Bacteria; kingdom Pseudomonadati; phylum Pseudomonadota; class Alphaproteobacteria; order Hyphomicrobiales; family Phyllobacteriaceae; genus Tianweitania; species Tianweitania sp. The sequence continues at coordinate 29,450 of NZ_DAMBUH010000027.1, read as the reverse complement.
TGGCAGCATTCGCGTTGCTTTCGGCATCGGGCAGAAGGCCGGTCGCGCTGCAATCCTGCCCGTCCCAGAACGCCCATTGGCTTCGCCGGCACCACCACATCAGCCGAACAAGAACCGGCACGGCGAAGAAGAGAAATAGAGCGGCGGCAACAAGCATCAGCATCCGGTGGCTCTCTCGATCAGCGAATCGACAAAGGCTTTGGCTGAAACCTGTTTCTCACCCCTCCTTGATGGCGTGATGAAGGATCCATGATGGTCTTGTGACCATTGCCGGCGCTAGCCGAGGATCGACGCGTCCACGCGGCCGAAGGCCGGGATCTTGATGGCCGGTTCGGTGACATCGATGCCCGCGACCACACCCATGAAGTGCAATTCAAAGCCTGACGTCGCGCCAATAGCCAGTCCGACAAAGCCGCCAAGTGTGACATGCAGGTCCCTGGTCTTGGGCGACCAGGCGATGTCGAAGAAGCCCGGCGCGTAATCGCGGCCCGTCGCGTTGGGCGGCATGCGCGCGCCGATCTCCGGCACCTGTTTCAGCACCCAGGCCACGAACGAGTTGGAGTTCGGGCCGGGCCAGACCACGTAATCGCCCGCGCGAGAATAAGGATAGGCATTCACCGCCGCTTCCACGCGCGGGATCAGCGCCTCGGCCTGCCGGCCGGTGACGGCGTGCATGATCACCGGCTCGTTGGAATACCAGCGTCCATCGGCCGGATAGCCGTTGCGGCGCACTGGATTGCCCCAGCCCACCACGTCATAGCGGTTGTAGCGCGGCGCGCCCTTCTCCTTGGTGACGATCCAGCTGTGAACGGAGATCGCGCCCTTCAAGCCGCCAAGCCGTGCGGCCATGACGTAAACGGCTGCGTCGTCGGCATCCTTGACCACAGGCAGCACCCCGCTCGCCGACCAATCGGCCGAGCGCCAGGAATTTGGACGCTCCTGCAGCATCCACCAAACCGTGGTCGCGGCCGTCGGCAGGATGAAGACGAGCAGGATGAAGAGAACAACGGCTTTCAGAACAGCCATGCAGCGGGTAAGCCTCGGAACGGGGAACACCCTCTATGTAGGAAGCCTGCGAGGCTTTCGCGATCACATTGGTGAGATAATGACAAATCCGGTTCTGGCGGAAGTGCTGCGCGGCGGTCAGGTGGAAAGCCGCCATCGTGGCTCGGTGGTGGTATGCGACGCATCGGGCGGGAAGATCATGGCGCTGGGCGATGTTGAAACCCCCATCTTCCCACGCTCGGCCGTCAAGTCGATCCAGGCGCTACCCTTCGTGGAATCGGGTGCCGCCGATGCATACGGCTTCGGCAACCGCGAGCTGGCGCTTGCCTGCGCCTCGCACAATGGCGAACCGGAACATGCCGCCCTCGCGCAAAGCATGCTGGAGCGCGCGGGCTTGAGCGAAGCCAACATGGAATGCGGCACCCATTGGCCATCCCGCCAGCAGGCCTCCCTCGACCTCGCCGCCAGCGGCAAGAAACCCAACCAGCTGCACAACAACTGCTCCGGCAAACATTCCGGTTTCCTGTGCACCTGCGCGCATGAGGGCATAGACCCCACCGGCTATGTGACGGCCGAACATCGGCTGCAGGAGATGGTGCGTGACGCCATGGAGAGCGTCACCGGCGCTAAGCATGATCCGGCCCATCGCGGCACCGACGGCTGTTCCATCCCGACCTATGCCGTGCCGCTCGAAAGCCTTGCTCTCGGCTTCGCCCGCATGGCAACCGGCGAGGGCTTGGGTCTCCAGCGTGCCGCCGCCGCCAAACGGCTGTTCACAGCCTGCATGGCCGAGCCGTTTCTGGTCGCGGGCACAGACCGGGCGGATACGGCGCTGATGCAGGCCGGAACCGGCAGGATCATGGTAAAAATCGGTGCGGAAGGGGTGTTTTGCGGTGCGATTCCGGAACTTGGGATCGGATTTGCCCTGAAATGCGACGACGGCGCAGCCCGTGCCGCCGAAGCGATCGTGGCACGTCTGCTGGAGATCCTGCTTCGCGGGGATGAAGATCTTGCGCCTAAGCTGAAGGCTATGGCCAATCCCGTGTTCAAGAATTGGAACGGCATAACCGTCGGCGGCGTCCGTACGCCGGCGGCGTTTCAATGACGGGTTGGACGTTCGATCAGCCTCGCAACGTTGCCTGCATAACCTGTCGGCCTGTGCTTGACGGACAGCCGGTTCTGGTCGTCACGCATTACAAAGACGACCATTCCTGGGCCTTTCTGAACGGGTCAGAACCGGATAATGCGACGGCGCTTTTGGTGGCGATGTCGACTGTTGTGGATCGCCATCCCGACCTCCACGACATATCCGACCTTCCTCCCGGCTGGTCGGCCAAGCGCGATGCGGCTGGACAACCCTGGTCGATGCGCCAGGACGAGTGAGCGAAGGTTGATTCCGGTTCGGTCTGCTTCAGTTCACCTGGTTGTTGGTGATCGTCAGATTGGCGAAGGACTGATCCGACGCGGTGGCAAGATCATCCGTCGCTCGCTCGGTCCAGCGATGGCCGATGATCGCACCATTGCGCACCTCCGACAGCACACTGTTGCTGATCACGGCGCTTCCCGTGCCATCGACCACGGAAACCGAGATGCCGATGCCCGCCTCGCGGATCGTGTTACCCGTAGCAGTCACGTTGCGCATGAACTCGCCCCAGCCGATGTTGATGCCGAAGGTGGGCGCGTTTTCAATGACATTGCCGGTCACCGCCGTGTCGGCTTCCACCGCGATGCCGATGCCGAAGCCGGGTGGATCGCCGGGATAGGGGCCGGTCGTCGACAGATTACGCACGATGTTGCCGGTGACAGTCGCCATGCGGCCACCGAGACTGAAGTTGACGACCGAGATTCCGTTGGCCGCGCCATCCACGATGTTGTTGCCGATCACCGCGCCTTCGAATTCGAACTCGACGTAAAGCGCCGTTTCGCCCGAACGCAGGCAGCTGTTGCCGGTGATGGTTGCATTACTCGCAGCGTTGGCGCGGATCGCGGAGAAGGCGCAGTCCGCGACCTTGTTGTTGGTGACCGACACCGTATGCGCGCGGAACAGGTTGATGCCGTTGCCGAACTGCCCGGTCCCGCCGCTCTTCGCACCGATGCGGCTCACGCGATTGTCGGAGATGATCGTGCCGTCGTCGCCCGGCTCCCAGCGATGCACGAGGATGCCCCCGTCGCCACAATCCGATACCGTGTTGCCGGTAATTGTCAGTCCGCGCGCTTGCACCGAGTAAAGCGCGGACTCGGTGGCGTTGCTGATGGTGCTGCGCTCGATGCGACCGGCAGCACCTTCAAGCGCGAGGCCGGTCTTGGCGCTGTTCACGATCTCGCATCGGTCGATCAGGAGCGTACTCGGCCGGCGAAGATCGAGCAGCGCTTTGACCTCGTCGCCGAGCCACAGACCGGCGCCATCGAAGGTGAGACCGGTCAGCTCGACATGCTCGAGATCCGTCCCGTAAAACAGATGTCCACCGCCGCCATAGATAATGCGCGTCGCACCCGGAACGCCAACCAGACGCAAGCGGCGCGGTAGGGTGAGGTTGGCTGCGATATAGCTGCCGGGCGACAGGACAACGGGTTCGTTGCGCTCGGACGCTTGATCGATGAGCGCCTGCAAGGCGGCGCTCTGGTCGGAGGACACGCTGGGCCGCAGTCCCTTTGATGCGGTGGCTTGGGTTTTCGCCGCAGCTGTCTGCATCCCGGCAAACGCGGGCAGGCCGGCCAGTCCGCTGGCGAGAAGATGGCGTCGGTTCAGCATCGGCGGCGATCCCGCGGCGGTTGCATGGGCGTCGCGACGAGCCTAGCTTGCAATCATGAGCAGAGCCTTTACCCGTGAAGAAACCAACGAGAACGCCATTGCCGACCTTGGTGAGCGTCCGGTCAGTGCGCATCGCAACCTCGTGACGCCGGAAGGTCTGGCCGCCATCGACAATGAGATCGCATCGCTGCGCAGTGACCTCAAGGCTGCCGAAGGCGAGGGCGACAAGACGCGCATCGCCGTGCTTGCGCGCGACCTGCGTTATTGGCTGTCGCGGCGCGAAACGGCGGAACTCGTGCCGCCGGAAGAGGGCAGCGAGATCGTGCGCTTCGGCATGACGGTCTCGCTTGAAGACGAAGATGGAAAACAGGCGCATTGGCGCATCGTCGGCGAGGACGAGGCCGATCCGGCGAAGGGCTCGATCAGCCATGTTTCGCCCATGGCGCGGGCGCTGTTCGGCAAGGGGATTGGCGAGGCTGCGGTCGTGAGCGGGCGCGAGTGGGAGATTGTGGGGCTGGAGTAAGGGTTCAGCCGAAGGGCTGACTCACATCACGCAGAAAGTCCGCAACGCCCTCTTCGCTGATCGTGCCATCGGCAGTCAGCAGCACGAGTTGGACAAGGTCCTCGGACGTCGTTTCGATGCTCTGGCCATTGAACACAAGGAACGTATCGGCAGCAGCCAGTGCAATGCGCTTGTTGCCGTCGATAAACGGATGGTTCTTTACAAGGCCGAAGAGGTATGCAGCGGCCAGCTCGAACAGGTCCGGCTCACCGTAAGCCGCCTTCTGCAAGGGGCGTGCAAGGGCTGACTCAAGCATGCCCTCATCGCGAAGCCCGGGTGCTCCGCCATGGAGGCGAAGCTGCTCGGCATGCATGGTCTCGATAAACTGGCGGTCGTGAAACGCAGTCATTTCGCGAGTGCGCGATAGGCCGTCTCATATTTGCGCATCCGCTCACGCGCGACCTTCATCTTGCGCTCGAACTCTTCCGGGTCATCTTCGAGCCGGCGAAGGCGCAGTTCGCCCTGCTCTTGAACAACCGCCAAAGTGTCTCCGGCGTGAACATTCAAGTGCTCGAGCATCTCCTTCGGCAGGATAACCCCCTCGGAATTGCCGATCTTGCGAACCGTGATGTTCATCTGCGTTCCTTTATCAAGGCGTTCGATCTCCGCCAGCTTGCTGAGCGCGCCAGCATACTGATCCATGCAGCGCCGAGCAGCTTCCATCTGCCGGTCGAAATGCGTACGATCTTCTACCATCAGGTCGATCCAAGTTATAACATCTGTATAACTTTGATCGTTCGATGTTGCAACGCCAGTTACAACTCACGCCAACAGCGCATCCATCAACCGATCCGCCGCTTCCGGGATCACCGTTCCCGGCGGGAAGATTTCGCTGGCGCCGGCTTGCCGTACCGCCTCGAAATCCTGCGGCGGGATCACTCCGCCAGCCACGATGATCATGTCTTCGCGGCCGAGACGATGCAGCGCTTCGCGCAGTTCGGGGATCAGCGTGAGATGGCCGGCGGCTAGCGAGGAAGCGCCAACGATGTGGACGTCGTGCTCCACGGCCAGCTTGGCGATCTCTTCCGGCGTCTGGAACATCGCGCCCACCGTCACATCGAAGCCGAGGTCGCCGAAGGCTGTTGCGATGACCTTTTGTCCGCGATCATGGCCGTCCTGTCCCATCTTGGCGACGAGGATGCGTGGCTTCTCGCCGGTCTTCTTGGCGAAATGCTCGACCTTTTGCTGCACGCGATCAACCACCGGGTTCTGGCCGATCTCCTTCTTGTAGACGCCGGAGATAGTCTGAACGACGGCGGCATGGCGGCCGAAGGTCTTTTCCAGCGCCAGCGAGATTTCGCCGACGGTTGCTTTTGCGCGGGCAGCGCGAACGGCGAATTCGAGAAGATTGCCGTCGCCCTGTGCGGCTTTGGTCAGCGCGTCCAACGCTTCCTCGACGGCCTGAACGTCGCGTGTGCCCTTGAGCTGTTGCAGCTTGGACAACTGGCGGGCGCGGACTTCGGCGTTGTCTATCTTGAGAACATCGACTTCGATGTCGGTCTCCGGCTGGAACGTGTTGACGCCGACCAGCGGCTGTTCGCCGGAATCGATGCGGGCCTGCGTGCGCGCGGCGGCTTCTTCGATGCGCAGCTTCGGGATGCCTTTTTCCACCGCCGCCGCCATGCCGCCGAGCGTCTCGACTTCCTCGATATGGGCGAGCGCTTTGGTGACGAGTTCATGCGTCAGACGCTCGACATAGGCCGAACCGCCCCACGGATCGATCACGCGGGTGGTGCCGGATTCCTTTTGCAGCAGAAGCTGCGTGTTGCGGGCGATGCGGGCGGAATGGTCGGTCGGCAACGCCAGCGCCTCGTCGAAGGCGTTGGTGTGAAGCGACTGGGTGTGCCCCTGCGTCGCCGCCATCGCCTCGATCATGGTGCGCATGATGTTGTTGTAAGGGTCCTGCGCCGTCAGTGACCAGCCGGAGGTCTGGCAGTGGGTGCGCAAGGAGAGCGAACGCTGGTCCTTGGGCACGAAATTCTTCTGCATGAGTGCTGCCCAGATCAGGCGAGCGGCGCGCATCTTGGCGACTTCCATGAAGAAGTTCATGCCGATGGCCCAGAAGAAGGACAGGCGCGGCGCGAAATGATCGATGTCGAGGCCGGCCGCAACACCTGCGCGGGCATATTCGATGCCGTCGGCGATCGTATAGGCAAGTTCGAGGTCGGCCGTCGCACCGGCTTCCTGCATATGATAGCCGGAAATCGAGATCGAGTTGAATTTCGGCATATGCTTCGACGTGTAGGCGAAGATGTCCGAGATGATCCTGAGCGATGGTTTCGGCGGATAGATATAGGTGTTGCGGACCATGAACTCCTTGAGGATGTCGTTCTGGATGGTCCCGGCGAGGTCCTTCTGCGCAACGCCCTGTTCCTCGGCCGCCACGATATAAAGCGCCATGATCGGCAGAACCGCGCCGTTCATGGTCATCGACACGGTCATCTTGTCGAGCGGAATGCCGTCGAAAAGCTGGCGCATGTCGAGGATGGAATCGATCGCCACGCCCGCCATGCCAACATCGCCGGCGACGCGCGGATGATCCGAGTCGTAGCCGCGATGGGTGGCGAGATCGAAGGCGACTGACAGGCCTTTCTGGCCGGCAGCGAGATTGCGGCGGTAAAAGGCGTTGGACTCCTCCGCCGTCGAGAAACCGGCATACTGGCGGACCGTCCAGGGCTGCTGGACGTACATCGTGGGGTAGGGGCCGCGGATGAAAGGCGCGATGCCCGGCATTGTGTCGAGGTAAGAAAGGTGAGCGAGGTCGTCGGCGCCATAAGCGCGCTTGACCGTGATGCCCTCCGGTGTGGTCCAGTTCTCGTCCTTGACGCGCGAGGGCGTGGCGGAGGGAGCCGACCAGTCGTGCTTCGTGAAATCGGGGATCATGCTGCGTCTCCCGCAAGGCGGTCGAGGAAGAGAGGCGAGAGCTGGTCGCAGAACACCGCGCCTTCGGTCAAGCCGGCGCGCTTTTCAGCGCGGATGATCTGCACGGGACGCTCGGTCTTCACCGGATAAAGCGTTGTGCCGATCACATCGCGCTTGCCGCCTTGGATGGCTTCGCCGCGTGCATCCGCGGTCGCCTTGATGCGGGCCTGCAGTCTGTTGTCCTTCAGGCTCTGGAGGATGCCGCCTTCGGCCTCGATCGCCTGGAACTCGGTCCACGCAGCTCGGCACAGCTCTTCCGTCAGCGCCTCGATCGCACCCGAGCCGGCTGCGGGATCGACCACGAAGTCGAGCTTGCTTTCGCCGGCCAGGATCAACTGCGTGTTTCTGGAAATACGCCGCGCGAAGCCTTCCGGCAGACCGTGGGTGATCGTGTGCGGCAGGATCGAAAGGCTGTCAGCGCCGCCGACCGCGCCGGCGAAGGCGGCGATCGTGGAGCGCAGGATGTTGGTCTCGCAATCCTTGAACGCCATCATGCGATAGGACGTCTCGGCATGGATCTTTGCCGGGCGCGGAGCCACACCGGAAAGCTCCTGCACGCGGGTCCATAGCTGGCGCAGAGCGCGAATCTTGGCGATCGACAGAAGCTGATCCTGATCCACGCTGAGCGCGAAACCGAGATAAGGCACGGTGTGTTGCAGCGGCTGACGGTTCGCCTCGATCATCCGCAGATGCGACACCGCAGCGGCGAGCACCGCGCCCAGTTCCTGCGCCTCGCTGGCACCCGCATTGTGGTAAACGCGGCCATCCGCTTCGATCAGGATGGCGGGAATACCCATGTCGAAGAAGTGGGCGAGCGAAGGCGGCATGGAGGCGGCCAGCGCTTCGATCGACATGCGCAACCGCCCGGTGCCGCCAAACAAAGCTGCCGGATCGAGGCCGAGCGAAATGTCGAGCTTGGCGGGATCGGCGGACTTGCGCGTGAGATGTTCGACCAGCCAGTCCACCGACATGCGCGTTTGCGGATGCACGTCGATGCGCAGGTGGATCTTGTTGAGCGGCACCCCCTCCAGCGCGGTCGCCAACGCATCCGGCGTTGCCGGCAGGCCGTAGCCGAAAGCGTTCGGCGCGCCTTCAAACACCAGCGCGAGCCCGGTCGCGCCTTGAGCGATATCGTCCAATGCCTGCTTGTTGGCGCGAACGGGGTCGACATCGTCGATGCGCTGCACGACGGTCCACGGCTTGGCGGGATTGGCGCGCGGCAGGAGATGCGGCTCGGCACGAGGATAAAGCGGCTCGATGCGGAAGCCGTCATCGCCATGCGACACGAGCGTTTCCTCGAAATCAGCGCCCTTGAGCGCCTTTTGCGCAAGCGTGCGCCAGGCCTCCAACGAAGGGTCGGGAAACGCAGCCTGCCTGATCGAGCCGTAGTTCATTCTCACTCCCCGTATATTCGTGACCCGAAATCTAGGGCACGCGCGCAAAGCCCGCAATCAAAAGCCGCGCAATCAATCAACCGAACGCTTGTTAGGTTCTTGGCGTTCAAGCGAGCGGCTTGCAAGTGCAAAGGCTCGGCCATCAGCCTGATTGTGGTGGCACATCAGGCTGACTATAGGATGACAGACAGACTGATTGGATCGAGGGACTTGGCTTTCATGTGGGCTGCTGAAACGATCTTTCTCGGCGCAAGCCGCAAGCCGGATGACAGCTATCAGGAGCCGGAAGAGCTGCTGCTGCGTTACGGCAACCGCCACGGTTTGGTGACGGGCGCGACGGGCACCGGCAAGACGGTGACGTTGCAGGTTCTGGCGGAAGGCTTCTCCAAGGCCGGCGTGCCGGTGTTCTGCGCCGACATCAAGGGCGATCTGTCCGGCATTGCGATGAAGGGCACGCCGCAGGATTTCCTCCTCAGGCGCGCCGATGACGTGCGGCTGGCTCCTTACGAGAACGCCGCCTTTCCAGTGATCTTCTGGGACCTGTTCGGCGAACAGGGCCATCCGATCCGCGCCACCGTTTCCGAAATGGGACCGCTTCTTCTGTCGCGGCTGATGAACCTTTCGGAAGCGCAGGAAGGCATCATGAACATCGCCTTCAAGATCGCCGACGATGAGGGCCTGCTGCTGCTCGACATGAAGGATCTGCAGGCGCTGCTGGCCGATATTGCCGAGCGCTCCAAGGAGATCGGCGCGCGCTACGGCAATGTCAGCAAGGCTTCCGTTGGCGCCATCCAGCGCGCGCTGCTGGTGCTGGAACAGCAGGGCGGCAACCACTTCTTCGGCGAGCCCGCTTTGCGCATTCAGGACCTGATGCGCACGACGCAGGACGGACGCGGCGCCGTCAACGTGCTGGCCGCCGACAAACTGATGATGAACCCGCGGCTCTACGCGACCTTCCTTCTGTGGCTCCTGTCGGAACTGTTCGAAGAACTGCCGGAGGTCGGCGACGTCGACAAGCCGAAGCTCGTCTTCTTTTTCGACGAGGCGCACTTGCTGTTCGACGAAGCGCCGAAGGTGCTGGTGGATCGCGTCGAGCAGGTGGTGCGGCTCATCCGCTCCAAGGGCGTCGGCGTTTTCTTTGTCACGCAGAACCCGCTCGACATTCCCGAAAGCGTGTTGGCCCAGCTTGGCAACCGCATCCAGCACGCGCTGCGCGCCTACACACCGCGCGAACAAAAGGCGGTGCGAACAGCGGCTGAAACCTTCCGACCCAACCCGGATTTCGACTGCGCCACTGCCATCACACAGCTCGGCGTTGGCGAGGCGCTGGTTTCGGTGCTGGAAGCCAAGGCCGTGCCTTCGATCGTGCAGCGCACGCTGATCCGTCCGCCTTCGGGGCGTGTCGGTCCGGTTACCCCGCAAGAGCGCAGCGACCTGATCACGAGGAGTCCCGTCGCCGGCCAATATGATGAGGCGATCGATCGCGAGTCGGCTTTCGAGGTCCTGCAGAAGCGAGCCAGCGATGCCGCCGAGCAGGAAGAAAAGGCGCAGGCGGAAGAGGATGGTGGCACCAAATGGACGCTGCCGGATTTCGGCCGAAACAAGCAGCCGGAAGAAGCAGCTCCGAAGCGCCGCACGCGCACTGGCTACGACAACAGCGCACCACGTCCCCGCGCGCCGCGCACATCCAACCGCCAGACGGTCACGGAAGCCGCCATTAAGTCTGTGGTACGTTCGGCTGGCTCATCCATCGGCCGCGCGCTGGTACGTGGCATTCTTGGTGGCTTAAAGCGCGGCTTCTAACAAAAAAGCCCCGGCATGCCGGGGCTCTTCTACTAAAGAACGGAAGCTTCACATCACCACGATCGGCGTGCCGCTGGGCACGCGATCATACAGGTCGATGACGTCTTGGTTCATCATGCGCACGCAGCCTGATGACACGTTGCGGCCGATGGAAGCCCATTCCGGAGAGCCGTGGAGGCGGTAAAGCGTGTCTTGGCCATTCTGGAAGATGTAAAGGGCACGCGCGCCGAGCGGGTTCCTCAGGCCGGGCGGCATGCCGCCGTTCTCGATGCTGTAGGGTTCAAGCTCGGGCTGGCGCGCGATCATCTCTGCCGGCGGCTTCCAATGCGGCCACTTCTTCTTCCACTGGATCACGCCCGTGCCGGACCAGGCGAAGCCTTCGCGGCCGAGGCCAACGCCGTAGCGCATCGCCTGACCGTTGGGCATCGTGTAATAAAGGAAGTGCCCGTTTGTATCGACGACGACCGTGCCCGGACGTTCACCCGTCGGATTGGGCACGATCTGGCGGTAAAATTGCGGGTCGATCTTCTCATAAGGGATCGCCGGAATTTCGAACCCTTCGTCATACACCGGTCCGTACATGGAAGCGTAGTTCGAGGTTTCGTAACTCGGCTCGGCAGGCGCAAGCTCGACGACCTGATCAACAGGTCCGATGCGTGTTGCACAGGATGCCAGGAACGAGGACGCCGCGAGCACACCGGCACCCATGAGGAATCGGCGCCGGTCGAGACGGTCGGACGGGTGGTGAACGGACATAGACGTGGGATCTGCCTTTTCAACTCAACGCAAAGCTAGGGGCACCGTTGGTCCCTCGCTTTCAATGCAAGAACACGTGACTGGCTTAAGGATTCCGGCAGAACCGTGGAAATTCAACGTCCGCTGGCAAACTACGCCACTACTGTGCCCAATTGGCAACAACATGGATGCCAGATCTACGAGCCGCTCAGGCCGTTCAGGTCCGGCAGGATCAGCGTCGGCTTCAGGTCGAAATACTCGTCCGGCATGTTGGCGCGGTTGATCCACACCGTCCGGAAGCCGAACTTGGTGGCACCGGCAACATCCCAGCGGTTGGATGACTGGAACGACACGGCATCGGGATAAAGCCGCCATTGCGTCGTGACGAGATCGTACACGCCGGGATCGGTCTTGAAGCGGCCGATCGCATCCACGGAAAACACGTCATCGATGATGTCGTCCAGCGCGGCGGAGCGCACGGCTGAAGCAAGCATTGCCGGTGAACCGTTGGAGAGGATCGCAATGCGCGCGCCTGATGCCTTCAGGCTGCGCAACACGTTCGGCACTTCCGGATAACAGTCGAGCGTCCAGTAGGCGTCGAGCAGCTTCTGGCGCAGCGATCGATCCGCGCTCGGCACGCGCGCAAAGGTATGATCCAGCGCCTGTTCGGTAAGCGCCCAGAAATCCTGATAGGCACCCATCAGCGTGCGCACCCAGGAGTATTCGAGTTGTTTGGCGCGCCAAAGATCCGAAAAGAACTGGCTTTCCGGCCCCATCTCAGCAACATGGCGGCGCACGGCTGCATGCACGTCGAACAGGGTGCCATAAGCGTCGAAGACATAATGAGAGAAGGGCATGGTCTGGTCCGGATCGTCTTGAATGATGCATTGGCCTAAGATCAGCCCGCGTCAAGCAGCGGCGTTTCATGGTCCGGCTGCTTGAGCCATGCTGGACCACTATCCCGCAGCTTTCAGGTGGTTGACGCCTTTCTAAAGAAGGTCCTTTGTGCCCGCACGAAACGACTCGTGAGAGCGCCAAGGACATGACCGAAAGCAAGCCCACCAAGACCAAGACCTGGACCTATCTCGACGGCGACTGGATCGAAGGCAACCCGATGATCGTCGGGCCTCAAACCCATGCGATGTGGATGGCGTCATCCGTCTTTGATGGAGCGCGCTGGTTCGAGGGCGTGGCGCCCGATCTCGATCTGCATGCCGCCCGCGTCAACGTCTCGGCGGTCAATCTCGGTATGAAGGCGACGATGACCGCCGACGAGATCCTCGGCATCACCAAGGACGGCTTGAAGAAGTTCGACGGCAACACGGCCGTTTATATCCGCCCGATGTATTGGGCCGAAGATGGCGGCTATATGGGCGTCACGGCCGATCCGGAATCGACGCGCTTCCTTCTGTCGCTCTACGAATCGCCCATGCTGCCGCCAAGCGGCTTCTCGGTCACGCAGTCGCCGTTCCGTCGGCCATCGCTCGAAACCATGCCGACCAACGCCAAGGCTGGCTGCCTTTACCCAAACAATGGCCGCGCCATCCTGGAAGCGCGTTCGCGCGGCTTCGACAATGCGCTGGTGCTCGACATGCTCGGCAATGTCGCGGAGACCGGCACATCCAACGTGTTCATGGTCAAGGACGGCGTTGTCTACACGCCGGTGCCGAACGGCAGCTTCCTGTCCGGCATCACCCGCATGCGCAACATCACGCTTCTGCGCGAGGCCGGCTACGAGGTCGTCGAGAAATCGCTGAAAGTCGCCGATTTCGTGGATGCGGACGAGGTCTTTTCGACCGGCAACCATTCCAAGGTCGTGCCGATCGTGAAGGTCGAAGACAAGAACTTCCAGCCGGGTCCTGTCGCCAAGAAAGCGCGCGAGCTTTATTGGGAGTGGGCGCATTCCAAAACGGCGTGACCTCGTGGAATTTTATACCTCGTCACGGGTGATGCGTTGTCATCAAAGTGATGCGGCCTATGTTTCACCTGTATCCGCACAGCCATTTCATTAGGGAGATTGTCCAATGGCCTTCCAACTTCCCGAGCTTCCATACGCCTACGACGCGCTTGCGCCGTACATGTCGGCGGAAACGCTGGAGTATCACCACGACAAGCACCACAAGGCTTATGTCGACACGGGCAACACGCTGGCTGAAAAGGCCGGTCTGGCCGACAAGTCGGTGGAAGAGATCGTAAAAGCCTCTTACGGCAAGGACCAGCCGCTCTTCAACAACGCCGCCCAGCACTACAACCACATCCATTTTTGGAAGTGGATGAAGAAGGATGGCGGCGGCAAGAGCCTGCCGGGCAAGCTGCAGACCGCCTTCGACAGCGATCTCGGCGGCTACGATAAGTTCCGCAACGACCTCATCGAAGCCGGCAAGGGCCAGTTCGGTTCGGGCTGGGCCTGGGTGTCGCTGAAGGACGGCAAGCTCGAGATCAGCAAGACCCCGAACGGTGAAAACCCGCTGGTTCACGGCGGCACGCCGATCCTCGGCGTCGATGTGTGGGAACACTCCTACTACATCGACTACCGCAATGCCCGTCCGAAGTACCTCGAAGCCTTCGTCGACAACCTCATCAACTGGGATTACGTCCTGGAGCGCTACGAAGCCGCTTCGGCCTGATTTGAGTTTCGACTGGTTTGTGAAAGCCCCGCTTCGGCGGGGCTTTTCTTTTTGCGCCGTGCATCGTTGAACGCTGTGTTCATGAACACGGCAGCGTTCTCACATTTGTTTGTCCGCGACTTTTCATCTGGGTCGTGCATGTTGCGTCTCAGGGACTGTCGATCATCTCGGAGGAATGGATGAAGAAGATCGTACTCACCGCTGGTTTGCTGGCCATGTCGTTTGGAACGGGCCATGCGGACCCCATCGCCGACCGCCAGGCGCTCATGAAGGATATGGGCCGGGCCGTTGGTTCAGTGGCCAAGATCGCCAAAGGCGAGCAGCCGTTCGACGCCGCAGCCGTAAAGGCGGCGTTTGCCACCATGGCGGCCGATGCCAAGAAGCTCGATGACGACACGCTGTTCCCGGAAGGAACGCAGACGGGTGGCGACACCGAAGCGTCGCCGAAGATCTGGGAAGATCGCCCCGGCTTCAAGACGCTGATCGCCAAATACCAGACCGATACGGCTGCTGCGGTCGCGGAAGATCCGCAGGATCTCGCGGCCTTCCAGGCGCAGTTTCGCACCGTGACGGCAAATTGCGGCTCCTGCCACCAGAATTATCGCGTCAAGAAGTGATCCTGCCGTGAGATGGCCAGCCAAGATTGGCCTGACGCTTGTCGGGCTCGGCATCGTTGCGGTGGGAACCGGTTGGGTCCTGTCCGCTCCGCAACGCGTATCGGCGGAAACGGTGGCTGCGCTCGACACCGGTGACGCGGAAGCCGGCCGCCGCATCTTCTTCGCGGCCGGCTGCGCGTCATGCCACTCCAAGCCCGGCTTGGAAGGCGATGCGTTGCTTGAATTGCTTGGCGGCGTGAGGCTTACGACCGCGTTCGGCACCTTCGTTGCGCCCAACATCTCGCAGCATCCGACGGACGGCATCGGCAACTGGTCGGTGGAAGATCTGGCCAATGCCATGATGAAGGGCGTAACGCCGGACGGCACGCATCTTTATCCGGCCTTCCCCTACACATCCTATGCGCGCATGGAGCCCGAAGACATAGCCGACCTCTACGCGTTCCTGAAAACCACTCCAGCCGTTGCCGGCCAGGCACCGCCGAACGAAGTGGGCTTCCCGTTCAACATGCGCCGTGGCTTGGGGCTATGGAAGCAGGTCAACCTCAGCGACGCGCCGGTTGTTGCGCTCGGCGACGATGCCTCTGAGCAGGTGCGGCTCGGGCAATATCTGGTGGAAGGTCCCGGTCATTGCGGCGAATGTCATACGCCGCGTGACGTGACCGGCGGCTCGATCAAAACCCAGTGGCTTGCCGGTGCCATTGCGGCTGAAGGCGAGGGTCGTATTCCCAACATCACGCCGGATGGCGCCGTGGGCGGTTGGTCAGAGGCCGATCTCGTGAACTACTTCGAAACCGGCTTCACGCCCGACTTCGACTCCGTCGGCGGCTCGATGGTCGAGGTGCAGAAGAACCTTGCACAATTGCGCGCCGAGGATCGCGAGGCGATCGCCGCCTATCTCAAGGCCGTTCCGGGCAGGCCGAACGGCTACCCGGCGCGCTGATCAATCGGCGACGACATGGGCGTGCGAAGAGCCGCGCTCCTTTTGTGCCGGCGCCTTGAGGAAGAAGACCAGCAGCGCCACGCTGCCGAAGGCCGCGAACTCGTAGAAGATCGCGGTGCGCATGGCGTCGATATAGGCGGCCTTGTCGCCAGCACCCGCGCCGTTTGCATCCAGCATGGTGAAGAAGATCTGGCCGACGATTGCCACGCCGAACGCCGCGCCCATTTGCTGGAACGACTGCAGGGCACCGGAGCCCGAACCCGCATCGCGTGGCGGAACGTTGGCAAGGACGCTCTGGAACAAGGACGAGATCGTCCCACCGAGCCCCAAACCGCCAAGAAACAGGGCGGGCGCGATCGTCCAGTGATCGGCAAAGCTCGTGACATCAGGAATGACAAAGCGCAGCCACAGCATGGCGCAAACCAGAAGCGTCGTGCCGGTCGCCACGCGTTGGCGCAGGAAGCGACCGCCCAAGCGGTTGTTGACCAGCGAGATCAGCAGCACGCCGACGGGGAAGGGAATGGTGGTGAGGCCCGATTGCAGTGGCGTGAATCCGAGCCCGCTTTGCAGAAGAAGCGCCAGCACCATGAAGAAGCCGGCAACGCCGGAAAAGAACAGCACGACCATCAGCCCGCCCAGCATGTAATTGCTGTTGGACAGGAGATGCGCCGGCAAAAGCTGGGCTTTATCGGCGGCTTCCCGCCGGTGCTCATAGAAAAAGAAGCAGCCGAAACCCACCACCGCCAGAACGATCAGAGCGAAGATCCAGGTCGGCCAGCCGAAGCCGCGACCTTCGATCAGCGCGAAGATGATCAGCAGAACGGAGGCGCCGGCCAGCAGCGTGCCGACCGCATCATTCTTGATGCTGCGGTCGCCGGGCAAGCGCGGCACCACGATCTGCGCGGCGATCAGCGCGACAATGCCGACAGGGATGTTGACGAGGAAGATCGGCCGCCAGTCGAGCCCGGCAATGTTGGCGTTGATCAGCAAGCCACCGGCCAATGGTCCTGCGACCGATGCCAGGCCGGCGCTCAATCCGAAGAAGGAGAAGGCTGCGCCGCGTTCGTTGGGCGGGAACGTCACCGTGACGATCGCCAGCACCTGCGGCATCATCATCGCACCGGAAAAGCCCTGCAAAGCGCGCGCCACGACCAACCAGTTGATCGACGGCGCCATGCCGCACAGCGCGGAGAAGAGCGTGAAGCCCGACACGCCGATCAGGAACATGCGCTTGCGTCCGATCCGGTCACCCAGCCGTCCAAACGGCAGAAGGCCGATGGCAAAGGCGAGGATGTAAGCCGCGACGACCCACTCGATCTGGCTGGGCGAAGCCTGCAGGTTGCGCTGCAGGCTCGGCAGCGCAACGTTCACGATGTTTACGTCAATGAGGTTCATGAAGCCGGCGAGCAGCAGGATGATCAACATCAACCAGCGCCGCTCGTAGGGTTGCTGCGGCGAGGTGGCGTGCGGCGGCTGAGACATGCAACGACTTTCGGGAGGGCGGCTGGGCAGCCGCGGCGGGGAACCAGATACAGAAGCCCAGACACAGAAGTATTGAAAGCGCGGATGGTTGCCCATCCGCGCGCCGATATCAGCCGCGGGTTGCGTCCTTGCCCGTCACCTTCAGCGCAAAGGCATAGGAATAGGCAATCTCTTCCAGTCGGGAGAACCGGCCCGAAGCGCCGGCATGGCCGGCATCCATGTTGATGCGGAACAGCACGGGATTGTCGGAGGTCGAATGGTCGCGCAGCCGCGCCACCCACTTTGCCGGTTCCCAATAGGTCACACGCGGATCGGTGAGGCCCGCCACCGCTAGGATCGGCGGGTAGGGGTGCGCGCCGACATTGTCATAGGGCGAATAGGCGGCAATCGCCTTGTAGTCCGCCTCGGAGGCGATTGGATTGCCCCATTCGGGCCATTCCGGCGGGGTCAGCGGCAGCGTGTCGTCGAGCATGGTGGACAGCACATCGACGAAGGGCACTTCGGCGATGATGCCGCCGAACGCGTCCGGCGCGAGATTGGCGATGGCGCCCATCAGCATGCCACCGGCCGAACCGCCTTGCGCGACGATGCGGTCATGGCTGGTATAGCTTTCCGCAACCAGATGCTTCGCCGCTGCGATGAAGTCGGTGAAGGTGTTCTGCTTGGCGGCGCGCTTGCCGTTTTCGTACCAGGCATAGCCCTTGTCCTTACCGCCGCGAATATGGGCGATGGCATAAACGAAGCCACGTTCCACCAGAGACAAGCAGTTGGTGTTGAAGCTGGCGGGGATGGTGATGCCGTAGGAGCCGTAGCCGTAAAGCAGACAGGGCGCGGAGCCATCCAGCTTCGTGTCGCGATGGTAGAGCAGCGATACCGGCACGAGCTCGCCATCGGGAGCCGGCGCCATCAGCCGGCGCGTGACGTAATCGTCGGGGTTGTGGCCGGACGGCACTTCCTGCGTCTTCAGCAACGTGCGTTCGCGCGTGCGCATATTGTAGTCGAACAGCTGCGACGGCGTGGTCATCGAGGAGTAGGAAAAGCGGATCGTGTCCGTGTCATATTCCAGCGAACCGCCGAGCCCCAGCGAATAGGCCTCCTCGTCAAACGCGATGCGATGCTCTTCGCCGCTGGCGCGCTCGCGCACGACAATGCGCGGCAACCCGTCCTTGCGCTCCAGCCAGACGAGGAAGTCGCGGAAGGATTCGATCGACAGAATGAGCCGGCCGGGCTCATGCGGCACGAGTTCGCGCCAGTTTTCCCGAATCGGATTGGCAACCGGCGCTTCCATGATCTTGAAATCCTTGGCGCCGTCGGCATTGGTCAAGATGAAGAAGACATCGCCGCCTTCTTCCAGGTCATACTGCATGCCGGTTTCGCGGGCCGCCACCAGCTTGGGCTCGGCACTCGCATCATCGGCCGGGAAGATGCGGTATTCAGAGGTCTCATGATCGTGGATCGAGATCATGATCCACTTGTTGTCACGCGTTCCGCCCACACCCACGAAGAAGCCCGGATCCTCTTCCTCGAAGATCAGCCGGTCGGTTTCAGACGGCGTGCCAATCGCGTGGTGGAACACGCGTGAGGGTCGATGATTGGCATCAAGCCGCGTGTAGAAGAAACCGTCGCTGCCGGCCGTCCAGACACCTTCGCCGCCGGTATCTGGCACGACTTCGTCGAGATCCTGCCCGTCATCGATTTTACGCACGCGCAGCGCGTAGAACTCCGAACCCTTGTCGTCGTAACCCCAGAGCAGGCTGTTATGGTCGGGCGAATGGTCGACGCCGCCGAGGTGGAAATAAGCGCGGTCTGCCGCTTCCTTGTCGCCATCGAGCAGGATCACCTGCTCGCCGCCATCCCGCGGCGTGCGAAAGTAGCGGGGCTGCTCGCCGCCAAGAACATAGGATGAGCCGTAAGCGAACGGCCCGTCCTTCATCGGCACGGACTGGTCGTCTTCCTTGATGCGACCGCGCATTTCCTTGAACAGCGTTTCGCGAAGCGCCGCCGTCTCCGCCATCATTGCGGTTTGATAGGCCGTTTCAGCCTCCAGATGCGTGCGGATCGCCGGATCGAGCAAGGTCGGATCGCGGAACACGTCTTGCCAATTGTCGGCCCGCAGCCAAGCCAAATCGTCCTCCCGGATGATGCCGTGACGTGTGTCGCTCCAGGGGCGACGAAGCACGGTCGGGGGCGTGACGGCGGGGAAGATCGGCTTGGTCATGCGAGGTCTCTGACGAAAAAGTGTTTGAATTCAATAGCTTCTGCTCTGCTGAAGAAGCAGATGTTGGTAAACGCGCGAAACTACCGGAAACATAGGTATTTGATGATGCGAAGTCATCCGCGCAACGCTTCCAAAATCCCGTGGAGAAGGGCACTCGAGGCCATATCCTTGGTTGTACAGGCAATTTCCCGGGTGGCAGTTTGATGCAACCCGCGATAGGCAGGCTTTAGAACTCGGGATCGCCGCGCGAGACAGCGTCAAAGGAGAGGCATGCAGCAGGCCACGGATGCAACATTATTGATTGCGCTTGTCCTGCCGTTCATCGGCGCGGCTTTGGCGCCAATGGTGATGCGCCGGATGGGCATGGCAGGAGCCTGGCTGCTCGCTTTGATCCCTGCCTTTGCCTTCTTCGCCTTCGCCTCGCAGATCCAGTCGATCTCGGAAGGTACTGCCGTTGCCGGTGGCCTCGACTGGATTCCAAGCCTGGGCGTTAGCCTGTCCTGGTACCTTGACGGTCTCTCGCTTGCTTTTGCGCTGCTGATATCCGGCATCGGTTTTCTGATCGTGCTTTATGCCGGCGGCTACCTCAAGGGCCATCCGCATCACGGCCGCTTCATGGGTTTCCTGCTGCTCTTCATGGGCGCGATGCAGGGCGTGGTCTTGACAGACGGGTTCCTGACGCTGTTCGTGTTCTGGGAACTGACCTCCATCGCCTCCTTCCTGCTGATAGGCTTCGACCATCAGCGAGAAGCCAGCCGCCGCGCAGCCTTGCAGGCGCTTGTCGTCACGGGGATGGGCGGCTTGGCGCTGCTGGCCGGTCTCATCACCATCGGTATGGCGACCACGACGGACACGCTGTCAGCCCTATTGGCCGATCGTGATGCCCTGCGCACAAGCGCCTTCTACACGCCGGCGCTGATCCTTATTCTGCTGGCCGCTTTCACCAAATCCGCGCAGTTCCCGTTCCACTTCTGGCTGCCCAACGCCATGGAAGCGCCGACGCCCGTGTCGGCCTATCTGCATTCGGCAACCATGGTGAAGGCCGGCGTTTACCTGCTGATGCGGTTGAACCCGGTGATGGGTGACACGGCACTTTGGGAAACCATTCTGCCGCTGTTCGGGGGCACGACCCTGATCGTCGGCAGCGTGTTGGCGCTGCGCCAAAGCGATCTCAAGCTGATGCTGGCTTATACGACCGTTGGATCGCTCGGTCTGCTGGTGATGCTGACGGGCTTCGGCACCGAAACGGCCGTGATGGCCGCGGTGCTCTACCTCCTCGCGCATGCCCTGTTCAAAGGCGCGCTGTTCATGGTGGTCGGCATTCTCGACCATGAGACCGGCACGCGGCGGATCGAAGACCTGAGCGGGTTGCGCGGTGCCATGCCGCTGACCTTCGCAGCGGCAATCGGTGCGGGATTGTCCATGGCGGGCATCCCGCTTTTCACCGGCTTCCTAGCCAAGGAAACGATCTACGAGGCGCTGGCGGAAGGCGTCGGCGCTTGGTCGCTGCTGGTGTTGATCGTCGCCATCCTCGGCAACGCCGCCATGGTCGCCGTCGGTTTGGCGGTCGGCTTGAAGCCCTTCATTGGAGAACCCAGCTCGACGCCGAAGACCGCGCATGAAGCGCCGGTTTCGCTGTGGCTGGGACCCGTGGTGCTTGCCGTGGCAGGGCTCGGGCTCTCTGTGCTATCCTATTGGTTCTACAGCTTTCTGGCTGATCCGATGGCCAGCGCAATCGCCGACGCGTCCGTACGCAACCACGCCTCGCCCCTGCCGCATATCAGCCTGGCCTTCGGTCTGTCCTTGTTGACGCTGGCGATTGGCGCAGGGCTCTATTCCGGTCTTGATGGCTTGCGCCGCGGCATTGGCAATGCGCTGGCGGCGTTTGGATGGGGGCCGGATAGAGGGTTCGATCAGGTCATGCGCGGCTTGGTTCGGCTGGCGATGCGTGTCACGGCCGTGGTGCAGAACGGGCGGCTCGATGTGTATATTACCGTCGCTTTCGTGGTGATTGCCTCAGCGCTGCTCGTGCCGATAATCCTAGCCGGCGAGCTGCCGAGCTGGCCATCGATCCCGATGCTTCAGCTGCATGAATGGGCGGTGATGCTGGTAGCGGTCACCGGTCTTTATGCCGTTTTGCGCACCCGCAATCGCTTGACCGCTATCGCCTCCCTCGGCATCCAAGGCTTTGCAGTTGCTGTGCTTTTCCTGTTGATGGGCGCACCGGATCTGTCCTTCACCCAGTTTATGGTGGAAACGCTATCGGTGGTGATCCTGGCGCTTGTGATGACCCGCATCCGGCTTGAGCCGACCGACCATCGGCCCTGGAACGAAAAGCTGCTCGACGGCACGATTGCGATTGCCTGCGGACTGGGCTTCGGCCTCCTTTTGCTGAAGGTGACGCAAGGTTTTTTCAATACGGCGCTGACGGACTTCTTCAATGCCAATGCCCGGCTCATCGCGCATGGGCGCAATGTCGTGAACGTCATCATCGTTGATTTTCGCGGGTTCGATACGCTGGGTGAGATCGCTGTGGTGACGATCACCGGACTGGCAATCCTGGCCATCATTCGTATCGGCACACCTCGGGAAAAGCGGGACAATCGGCCATGAAGACGCTGATTTTCCGGTCGATTGCGCCGTATCTGACCGCTTTGGTGCTGCTTTTTTCCGTATTTGTGACGCTGCGCGGGCATAATGAGCCCGGCGGCGGCTTCATCGGCGGTCTGCTTGCCGCTTCCGCCTTCGCCCTTTACGGCATCGCCTTCGGCGTGCCCGAAGCGCGTCGCGCGATGTGGTTTCATCCGATGTCGGTCGCCGGAACCGGACTGCTGCTGTCGGCCGTCTCCGGCCTGCCGTCCTTCTTCCGCGACACGCCTTACCTGACCGGCGTCTGGACGACAGCGCCGCTTTTCCATTTCGATGTCGCGACCATCATCCTGTTCGACATCGGCGTGTACCTCGTGGTTGCGGGAGCGATGACGTCGATTGCTTTGGCGCTGGAAGATTCGGGCGAGGGATGATGGAAGCCGTCTTTTCGCTTCTTGTCGGTTTGTTCTTTGCCGCCGGCATTTACCTGATGCTGTCCAAGGCGATCGTGCGCATTCTGTTGGGCATCGTAGTGTTCGGCAACGCGGTGAACCTGCTGATCTTCACTGCCGGGCGGATCATGCGCGAGGTGCCGCCGGTGATGGCACCGGACATGATGCAGCTGACCGGGCAAACGGCCAATCCGCTGCCGCAGGCGCTGATTTTAACGGCGATCGTGATTTCCTTTTCCTTCTTCGCCTTTTTGCTGGTGCTGACCTTCCGCACCTATCAGGAGGTCGGCAGCGACGACACGGTGAAGCTCAGGGTTGCCGAGCCCGAGGGCGAGGTCCTGCCGCCGATGGGATACTGACGTGGCTGGACCGATCGACATCACAGGCGCGATGATCACCACCGCGACGCCGGCGGGCGTTTGGCTGGCGATCGTGCCGATTGCTCTGCCGATTATCGCCGGCGCATCGCTTCTAATGCTGCGCAAGCGTTTGCACTGGCAGGCGCCGATTGCCGTGGCGACACTGGCGCTGGTGTCGCTCGCGACGATGGCGCTGTTTATGCGGGTTTGGACGTCAGGCACAGTCGTGATGACGATGGGGCGCTGGCTGCCGCCTTTCGGCATCTCCTTCACCGTGGATGTGCTGGGTGCCTTGTTTGCCTGCACGGCGTCGCTGGTGGCGCTGGCTTGCGGTGTGGCGGCGGTGCAGTCGATCGAGTTGCCGGCGCGGCGCTATGGCTATTTCCCGTTTCTGCTGCTGACTTCGGTTGGCGTGAACGGCGCGTTTCTGACCGGCGACATCTTCAACATGTATGTCTGGTTCGAGGTCTTTCTGATTTCGTCCTTCGGTCTGCTGGTGGTGGGCTCGACGCGGGCGCAGCTTGACGGGACGCTGAAATACGGCGTGCTGAACCTGATCGGCACGACGCTCTTTCTGATCGCGACAGGCTACCTTTATGGCGTTCTCGGCACGCTCAACATGGCCGACATCGTCAGAAAAGTGCCGGAGCTCGATGGCGCGCCGCTGATGACGTTGGCGGCGCTCTATCTCACAGCCTTCGCGATGAAGGCGGCGGCGTTCCCGGTGCAGGCCTGGCTGCCGGCGGCCTATCATACGCCGAACGTCGTGACCTCCGCCTTCTTCGGCGGACTGACCAAGGTCGGCGTTTATGCGTTGTTGCGGGTGCTGGTTCTGCTGTTTCCGCTGCAATTGGCCGGTTTGTCCGGCGTGATCGCATGGATTGCGGCGGCGACGATGGTACTGGGCGCGCTGGGTGCTTTGGCGCAAAGCGATATCCGGCGCATGGTGGGCTTTCTCGTCATCTCCGGCGTGGGCGTGATGCTGGCGGGGCTGGCGATCGGCACCGGGCCGGCGCTGGCAGGCGGCATCTTCTACGCGCTGCATTCCATGATCGCGCTGACGGCGTTCTATCTGCTGGCCGGCTTCATTGTTGATCGCGCCGGCAGCGCATCGCTGCATGTGCTGGGCGGTCTCTCTTCCGTGCCGCTGCTAACAACAGTCGCGTTCATCCTCATGCTCTGTATTGCCGGTCTGCCGCCGGGCTCTGGCCTGTGGCCCAAGATCATGGTGGTGCGCGCGGCGCTGGAAGCGCAGCATGGCTGGCTGACGGCGGCGATCCTCGTGTCGAGCCTGTTGACGATCATTACGCTCGGCCGGTTCTTCCTGCTCACCTTCTGGCGGCCGGCTGTTGCGGATGCTGTTTTGGTGGAAGCAAAACAACCGTCATGGCCGGGACCGATGCTGTTGCTGACGGCGATCGCCCTGCTGATGGGCGTTTATCCCGAGCCCTTCGTGCAGGCAGCAAGCCGCGCAGCCGATGGGCTGCTCGATCCGGCTTCCTATGTGCAGGCAGTGTTCGGAGGGCGGACCTGATGCCGGTGCTGCTCGCCTGTTTGTTCACCCTGATCTGGCTCGGCATTACCGGTAGCTGGACGCTGCCGAACCTCCTGCTCGGGCTGGTTTTGTCGGCCATCGCCTTGACGCTGGTGCGCTTTCAGATCGGCAAGCCGCAAAGCGTGCGGCGTCCTGCAAAGATCGTCGCGCTTCTCGTGCTGTTCGTTGCCGAACTCATCAAGTCCGCGTGGCGCGTGCTGGTACTAGTGCTGCAACCGCGTTTAAACGTGACGCCCGGGATCATCGTCTATCCCCTGCGGGTGCAGACGGACTTTCAGATCGCGCTGCTGGCCAATCTGATCACGCTGACACCGGGAACGCTGACGGTCGATGTCACGGATGATCGCAGTCGGCTGATCATACATGCGCTGGACGCTGCCGATCCCGAAGGCATTCGCGCCGATATTAAAAGCGGCTTCGAGCGCCGGATATTGGAGGCATTCGGATGAACCTTGCCGCCGATTTCCTCTGGCTTGCGATCCATATCGCACTTAGCGTACTCAGTCTGGCTTTTTTGATGGCGATGTGGCGCGTGTTGCGTGGACCGACTCTGCCCGACCGGGTAGTGGGGCTCGATACGCTGGTGGTCATCGCGATCGGCTTTATTGCGACGATCGGGATCAAGACCGGCTTCACGCTTTATGTCGACATCGGCCTGGCGCTTGGATTAGTAGGCTTCCTTGCCACGGTCGCATTCGCGCGCTTTACGCTCAGCCTGCAGGGCAAGATCCAGCAGCGCAGCGACGAGACCGAAAAGCGTTTGAATGGAGAGCAAGGCACATGATGGATGCAATATACGACAGCATCGCTGCCATTCTTCTGCTTGTTGGTTCGCTCTTTACTTTGACGGCCGCCATCGGGTTGCTGCGGCTGCCTGATGTATATTCACGCATGCATGCTGCTTCAAAGGCCGGAACGCTTGGTTCCTGCGTGATTTTGCTGGCTTTGGCGGTGGTTGAAGCCGATCTGGCGGTCGCCACACGGGTGTTAGCGGCCATCGTGTTTTTCATTATAACGGCGCCGATCTCAGCACATCTGCTCGCCCGTGCGGCACTGACCGCAGGTTATCCGCTTTGGCGCGGCTCGGTGCGCAACGAAATGGATAATATGATTGACGCTCCCGTTTCAAAACCGGCTGAAGCGTCCGAATAGACTCCACTTCTCCTGCAGACTGCCCGTCAAATAAGCTATTGCCTCCCTTCGATGTGCTACAAAAAGGGTTGGCTCAGTGCTCAGTTAGGGTCCTATATTAATGAATATTCATTTGACAGGGGCCCAAGTCTTCACCAAATAGGGTGCATGCTTTATCCCGTTGCGCCGAACGCATGGTGATTTGGCCCATCAGCGCTTCCAGCGCACTAAACAATATCACGAACTGCCTTGGGGCCCCCCATTATGCAAATTGACGATACTCCTGCTCGTAATGATGATGCTTTGATGGAACTGACCGCCGATGTTGTGGCTGCTTATGTCAGCAACAATTCAGTTCCTGCTTCTGAATTGCCAAATCTAATTGCCGATATTCACGCTGCATTGGGCCGCGTTGGAAGTTCCGTGACTGCTGCGGAGCCTGTTGTTCAGGACAAGCAGAAGCCGGCCGTAAACCCGAAGAAATCGGTGCATGATGATTACATCGTGTGTCTTGAAGACGGGAAGAAGTTCAAGTCTTTGAAGCGTCACTTGATGACCCATTACAGCATGACGCCTGAGCAGTATCGCGAGAAGTGGGGCCTCGATTCCAGCTACCCGATGGTCGCGCCGAACTATGCGGCAGCGCGTTCGCAGCTCGCCAAGTCCATGGGTCTTGGCCGCAAGCCGAAGGCGGCTCGCTAAGCATCCCTGAATTGACCTGATCGAAGCGGCGCCACGGCGCCGCTTTTTGATTCTGTCCTATTTGCCTGCATTACACGGCCAGCGGCGCGTCGCCTTGGCCGAGAACCAAGCGATCCAGCGCCTGCTTCATCGCGATATGGCGGTTGAGATCGTAGTTCCAGTGGCGATTGACGCCACGCAGCCGCTCGCGCTCGATCAGGCGACGCAGTCTGGCGGCCAGCTTCAAACGCTCGGGTCTAGGCGATCGAAGGCCAGCGCCCAGATCGATCCCGCATAAGATGAACACGGCGGCGGTCTGCCTTGCATGATCGCTATACTCCGCCTTGGCGCGCAGGAACGCGGCCTTTTCTTGTCCGATAGGCATCAATGAACTCCACTTGGAAACAGGCGGAGATCATCACCTTGGCCGGGAGGGGGTGGGGATCGGATTGCTGTGCAGAAACACTGCGGGTGTAAGAATAATCTCGTGACATCAGCACGTTAGATCTTTGAGGTATTCTCGCATGTTCCTTTTTTGTTCACATGTCAGGACGGACTCGATATAAGAACGTATTCCTATATCGGGAGAGCGCGTGGTGGGAACGAGTGCGGCGGAACAGGTTGGCCAGATCGAGGACGAATGCGAGGGCGCGAGCGAAGAAGAGCGCCAGGGGCGCGAAGAAACGATCGTGGAACTCTGCGATTGCGTGATCGACCTGGCATCCGCTTTCTACGGCGTTTGCGGCAAGGAGTTGCGGATGCCCGGCCGGTCTCGCGGTCAGGTCGCGCGAATCCGGCAGATCGCCATGTATGTCGCCCATACCGTTCTCGACATGAGCATGGCCGAGGTTGGCCGCGGCTTCGGGCGTGATCGCACAACCGTGCTGCATGCCGTCCACCTGATCGAAGATCTGCGTGACGACCCGACCTTCGACGCGATTCTGGCCCGCACCGAACATATCGCCAAGACGGTGATGCGTGGCCGCAAAGTGTGGAGCCTGCGATGAGTGATTTCGAGATGCAACAACAGCGCCGCCGCGTGCTGGCTTTCGTGGGAAAGCAGGAGGCCACGCTGGAAACAACGGCGACCGGCAAGGTGATGATGCGCAGCGAGCGCGGGTTAATTGCGGTTGCGGCTGGTGTTGTTGCGGGCCTGCTCGAGCAGGGGCTGGTGGCACGCGATGGCGACGCGCTCAGCCTGACGGAAGCGGGACGGCTTGCGCGGCGGGAGCAGGCGGACAGCTTCGGTGCGCAGCACCGCGAGCTCGGCCAGACCAGCATGGAAACGGAAGAGGGCTGGGAAAGCGTCACGATCAACCTGGCGGAATCGCCTCTGGCGCAGATCGCGCGGCGGCGCGGTA
>NZ_DAMBUH010000027.1:0-2040 GCF_032053605.1 Tianweitania sp. | reverse complement strand
ACGATCCGATTTCACACGCGGCCAGCTGATGCCGAAGCTGGGCGCGACCTGGCAGGCGATAGCTGGTTCAAGCCGGCGCGGTGGCGGGGCGGGTGGCGCGGTCGATCTGACAGATGCCGCACTTGCGGCGCGTCAGCGGGTGGAGAAGGCGGTGGAGGCGACGGGGCCGGAACTGTCCGGCGTGCTGCTCGATATCTGCTGCTTCCTGAAAGGGCTGGAGCAGGTGGAAGCCGAACGCGGCTGGCCGGTTCGGTCCGGCAAGGTGATGCTGAAGGCAGCCCTTGGGACGCTGGCGCGCTATTACGAGCCGCCGTGCCCGCAATCGACACGGCCGCGCAGCTTCCATTGGGGCACGGAGGACTATCGACCGACGATCGGTTGATGGTCAGGCAGCGACGGCCTGCGCGTCCGCGCGGATGCGCTGCACCATCGAGCGCAGACCGTTGGATCGCTGCGGGCTGAGATGTTCGTTTAGGCCGAGCGTGCGCAGCGTTTCGTCGAAATCGATGGCGAGGATTTCCGACGCGTGGCGGCCGGAATACAACGCAAGAACGATCGCCACGAGGCCGCGCACGATATGGGCGTCGGAATCGCCCTGATAGGTCATCACCGGATCATGGTCGCCGGACGTCTCGCCAACCAGCCACACCTGGCTGGCGCAACCGCGCACCTTGTGGGCTTCATCGCGCGCGGCTTCGGGATAGGGCGGCAGGTCCTGGCCAAGCTCGATAACATAGCGGTAGCGGTCTTCCCAATCGTCGAGAAGGGAGAAGTCCGAGCGGATCGTGTCGATGGAAGCGGTCATGGCGCGGATATAGGTGACGACGGGCCGAGCGTCATCCAGCCATTGCGGTTGAAATCAAGAAAGCTTCAGGAATGTGGAGCGTCGAGCGGGCGTGCCGAGGGGATAGGGATCACGAAGCTGTCGGGCGTCAGAGCAGCAGCGGCTTCCGCCGGGGCGGGCAGCAGCGCGGCAGCTGGGTTGATAACATCAGGCGCGCCGCTGACCGGCGGCTTCGGCTGCTTGTCGGGGATTTCGGGATCCACCATCTCGATGGCGAGCCGCGCGCTTTCACGGGCGCGCACGCTGATCGTGTCGAACGCCGCACGGCCGGTTTCGCATACATCCGGCTTGCGCTCGCACAGGCCGGCAACGTCGCTCATCGCTTCCTTGGCGGCGAAGAAGGTCTGGATTGGGCCGACCGACAGCGCTTCGCTGTTTTCGCCGCCGAAACCGAACGGCAGTGCCAGAAGCACCAGCGAGAACCAAAATCCCATCCGCAACAGAAACGTCATCCCGACATCCCCAATGAGGCCAGCATCCGGCGCCTCGAACCAACCATCCTGACCCACAGCCAGCAAAGCCAGCTTGCGGCATTACCCCGCATTTTAGGTAATTTGAGGGGGTTTGTCATGGGTGTCGAGCAAAGGAAAAGGCAAATTAAATCAGGTTCTTTGCGGTAAGATTTGATTAACCATGTAAGGTGTTGATCAGACTGGATTGTGAGGTGCCGGCAGGTGTTTCGGAAGCATCGAAACCCGGTCCCAGACCCTGATGGCGCATACGCTACCTTCGATTAACCATAAGGCAAATCGGGCGCCTCGGAATGCGCGGATGCGCCGTTTCGGTACGACGGAAAAGGGCACCTTTAGCGTGAGCTTATCTCTTCCTTAAACGCTGGATGCGACTTTCGCCCTCGATGAAGTTTCGTGTCCGCGACTGAAGTGAGTGCGTTGTATTGAGTGATTCAGCCCGCAGATCTGGCGACTGGAAAGCTGGCCTTGCCGCTGCTTGCCGTCGGCTGGTGAACGTGCGCGCCTCCTCGGAAGGGGATGCGAAGCGGCACCTGCGCCTGACCGGCCTTCTTCTGCTCGGGCCGCTGGTTCTGGCCGCGTTCGCAACGCCCTACCTCGCCGTTGTTTATTCCGCCCCGATCATGCTGGCGCTGATCTGCGCCGCCATTGCCGCATCCTGGACGACAGTGGCCGCGCTGGCTTCGACCGGCCGCTTCGCGCCGGCGGCTGTTGGCGCGCTGGTGC
>NZ_DAMBUH010000026.1:0-42606 GCF_032053605.1 Tianweitania sp. | reverse complement strand
TTCAGGCCGATGGCAGCGAGATCGATCCTGGTCCGGCCGATGGCAGCGTGGCGATCGGCGAGGGTACCTCGGTTGCCGAGCTGACGCAAACCGCGCAAGCGGAAGTGCCAGCCGCCAGCGACGCTCCGGCAACCGGTGCCGCTGCACCAACAACGACCCCAGCCGGCACCACGCCTGCCGCTTCCGAGCCGACGGTTCAGGTTGGCCAACGTGCGATCTTCTATGAAGAGCGGACTTCGACGGCGCCGAACACGGCTGAAAGCGGATCGATCGTCTGGTCGGTCGTACAGGAATCGCCCGGCGGCGACGCTCCGTCTGAGCCAGCCATTCGTGCGGAAGCCACGATTCCCGGCAAGAATATGCAGCTGCGCATGACGATCCGCCGCAATGCTGATCCGACGCTGCCGGCCAGCCACATCATGGAAATGATCTTCCTCACGCCGGAAGGTTTCGAGGGCGGCGGCATCCAGAACGTCGTTCGCGTGGCGATGAAGGATAGCGAGCAGGCCACCGGCAGCCCGCTGCTCGGCATCCCCGCCCGCATCGCGGAAGGCTTCTTCCTTGTCGCGCTGAGCGACTCGCCGGCTGAGATCCAGGCCAACATGACGCTGCTGCGCCGACAGAACTGGATCGACGTGCCCTTGATCTACAATTCCGGCCGCCGCGCGCTGATCACCATGGAAAAGGGCGTGCCCGGCGAACGCGTGTTCGAGGAAGCGATGCGAGCCTGGCAGGCCGCCGGCAGCCGCTAAACGCGGACATCGAAGCATCAAAAAGCCCGCCGGGAGCGATCCAGGCGAGCTTTTTGTTATCTCAGATGATCGCGGGGATCAGGGATGATCCCGGGATCAGGCGGGTTCCGCCTCGATGGTGCGCAGGGCCTGGGCCTGACGGCGCGCGGCGACCTGAACGGCTTCCTGCACCTTTTCGAAGGCGCGGACTTCGATCTGCCGAACACGTTCGCGGCTGATGTCGAATTCCGAAGACAGCTCTTCCAGGGTCAACGGGTCTTCCGACAAGCGGCGCGCTTCGAAGATGCGGCGCTCGCGATCGTTCAGGACCGCCATGGCCGACGACAGCATGCTGCGGCGGTTATCCAGCTCATCCTGCTCGATCAGCATGGCTTCCTGGCTCTCGGAGTCATCGACCAGCCAGTCCTGCCATTCGCCGCTTTCGCCTTCGCTGGCACGGATCGGCGCGTTCAACGATGCATCGCCGGACAAACGGCGGTTCATCGAAACGACCTCGGCTTCCGAGACGTTCAGCTTGGTGGCGATCTCGGCGATCTGGTCAGGGCGCAAATCGCCATCTTCCAGCGCCTGGATCTTGCCCTTCACCTTGCGCAGGTTGAAGAACAGCCGCTTCTGGTTGGCGGTCGTGCCCATCTTCACCAAGCTCCACGAACGCAGGATGTATTCCTGGATCGAAGCCTTGATCCACCACATCGCATAGGTGGCCAGACGGAAACCGCGTTCCGGCTCGAACTTCTTCACGGCCTGCATAAGGCCGACATTGCCTTCGGAGATGACTTCGCCGATCGGCAGACCATAGCCGCGATAACCCATGGCGATCTTGGCCACGAGACGCAGATGGCTGGTTACGAGCTTGTGGGCCGCCTTGGTGTCCTCATGCTCGAGATACCGCTTGGCGAGCATGTACTCTTCCTGCGGCTGCAGCATGGGGAAGCGGCGGATTTCTTCGAGGTAGCGGGACAAACCGCCTTCGCCGGAAACGATACTGGGTAGTGACTGGGCCATAAAGCACCCTCCTTCTCGAACGGCCTCCTGCTGGCAGGCCTGTCGCGCGCACTCGGATAAGCCATGCGCGACGACGTTCTTATATCAGAACAAATCGAGAAATTGCACTTTTTCTGTGGCACGCAACACAGCGTCACCCAAGCGTGAACGATGCGGCCCAGAGTGTTACAAAGCGCGAAATCCCGCCAGCAATGCAGCCATATCGGCGGGCGGTGGCGCTTCGAACCGCATCGGCTCGCCCGTAACCGGGTGTGAAAAGCCAAGAAGCCAAGCGTGCAGGGCCTGCCGAGGGAATGCAACGACCTGGGCGCGCAACGGTTCCGCCAGCCGGTTGGCCTTGGTGCGAAAAGCTTGTCCGTAATCCGCATCGCCGATCACGGGGTGGCCGAGATGGGCCATATGCACGCGGATTTGATGAGTGCGGCCGGTTTCCAGCGTGCATTCCACCAGGGAAGCCGACGGCGCCGTCTTGTCGCCAAAGGTTTCGGCCACCGCATAATGCGTGACCGCATGGCGCGCATCTTCGCGGGTTTCGCGAACAACCGCGCGACGGACCCGGTCCGAAGCACGACCCAGCGCGGCGTCGATCGTCCCCGTGGCCCGATCGGGAGTGCCCCAGACGAGGGCCAGATAAGCGCGTTCAAGATCGCCGCTGCGGCCATGATCGGCAAAGGCATCCGACAGGATGCGATGGGCCTGATCGGTTTTCGCCGCCACCATGACGCCGCTGGTATCCTTGTCCAGCCGGTGCACGATGCCCGGCCGCTTGACGCCGCCGATGCCCGACAGACTTTGACCGCAGTGATAAATCAGCGCGTTCACCAGCGTGCCCGTCCAGTTGCCGGCACCCGGATGCACGACGAGGCCGGCCGGCTTGTTGATGACGATGAGATGCTCGTCTTCAAACAGCACGTCGAGCGGGATGTTCTCGCCTTGCGGCTCAGGGTCTTCGGCGGGCGGGACGTCGATGGTGACGCTTTGGCCAACGCCTAGCTTACGCTTCTGGTCACTGACCGGCTCTCCATTGATCTTCACCGCGCCGGCCTTGATCAGCGCCTGGATGCGGCTGCGCGAATAATCGGGCGCCATTTGCGCCGACAGCCACTGATCGAGCCGCGTGCCCGCGCCGTCTTCTTCAACGAGCAAAGTAAGCAGACCGGTTCCGGCAGTTGCATTCATCTCGGCACCTTCCTTTGCGGCGGCGGCTTCGCTATCACGGCCACTCATTACGGCACGCATCTCCTGGAAGTGAGTTCATGAATCAGCAGGATCCCGATCTCGACGACGACAAGCCGCTCGATCCGGCGGTGGAGAATGTTCGCCGAAAGCTCGTGCGCTTCATGGCAATCAATCTCGGCCTGTTGTTTTTGGCGCTTATGGCGGTCGTACTGGCAATTGTCTACCGCTGGACCCGAACACCGGAACCGGAAGCAGTCCCTGCCGCCGAAACCGCGACGATCCCGCAAGGCGACGACCGCATCCAGTCGATCCCTCTGCCAGACGGCACGCGCGTCACAGGCCAATCCCTGTCCGGCAACCGCGTGGCGCTCGACACGATCGAGCCGAACGGCAACCGCGTTCTGGTGATCTACGACTTCGCCGCCGGCCGCATCATCGCGCGTGTCGCCTTGCCGGCACTCTGATCCCACACGTTTTTGGCCTGCGCATCAACAGGCCATTGCCTTTTCGCAAAGTGCCGTTTATATCGCGGTCACTCGGCTAGCGCCCATCGTCTAGCGGTTAGGACCCCTTGGCCAACCTACCAAGCTACCAAGTCTTTTGGTGTAAGGGGTTGACCGTGGTAGTCCTACCATGGATCGGGTGTTAAATGGTGTACGGGCAACACAGCTTGCTCCCTTCGTCTAGCGGTTAGGACACGGCCCTCTCACGGCTGAAACAGGGGTTCGATTCCCCTAGGGAGTACCAAGCCTGCACAGCTATGTTTTGTAGCTGGCGCATATTTTCTTCAGTGCGTCCATAAAACCCGGTTCCGCCAGTGCCCTACCATCGCTGGTTTTCAGGCCTCCGGCTCCCGTGCAGACAATGCCGAGGGATTTGAGCCTTGTCCCCTTCACAAAAAGCTGGACGGCCTCGACTTCGTCGTCATCCAGGGCAAGATCCATGTTGAATGGCTTGACGGCGTCTCCGTCGTCTTCAATGGTCACGGTGCGCTGTTCCCTGCCTTTTTGAAGGGCTGTCAGCTGGTTGCGCAAACTTCGGTTCTGGGTAATCAACAAACTGACGCTGTGACGGACGGTCTGATCTCCGATGGCCGTTAGGTCACCATAATCAAGTATCTGGCCTGATGCCTGCTGGGTCTTGGCTGGCTTGCGGCTGGCCGATAGGGAAACGGAGTACCATGCCTGATACAGCTTCAGGTAGGGATTCCTGCCGCCACGCTTGTTCCGTATGCTTGACTCCGCGATCGCTTGGTCTCTGGCTGGAAACCTTGCGGCATACGCCAGCACGACCGACGGGACAGTTATGCGCTGGCCGCCAGCTAGGACGAGATGGCGGCATACCTCGTCGAGATTTTTCAGTTTGACCTGGATACGCTCGTCTCCGCTTGCCTGCATTGATTCAGTTAAAACGCGTTCCACCACTGCAAGGTGATCATTGCCGATCTTCGGCCAAGGCATGTTCCTGGCTTTCTCCAAATTCTCAGGGGTGGCTCAGGCTAACCGCCTGTCTTGGAACAGGCAGATGAAGGGGCTTGCCTATCGCCTTCCGGCTGCATGCCTGCAGGTTCTTCTCGATCCCGAGTGCTGCGAGCGTCTTGCTTCCTTCGGCAAGCGCCACCAACTCTGTTTCTTCCAGCCGCCTGACAAGCAGTTCGCTGAGCGCATCTGCTGAAGACTGCTTTTCTTCTGCGGAGAGTGGAGCGAGGCTTATAGGCGTGTAGCCGTTCTTGTGCAGGATAACATCGAGAAAGCTGTTCCGTTCGCGTTCTATGTCCGCAGAAGTCATGGAAGGGTAAAAACGGCTGAACTGCACGACTGCGTCGGTCAGCTCGAAGCGATGCGACGCGCGGCCTTCGACGTATGGCACCCCTTCCTCGTGCACCAGCATCGCGAGCTTCTTGCCTTTGCCTGCATGCTGGCCTGTGTTTTTTCTCTCCCTGTCAGCAATCTCGCGCACCTGCTCGATCAAGACGATCGTTGCGTGCATATTGCCTAATTCCTGTCCTCTTTGATCTTCAGCAGCTTCTGATTGTGCCTGCAGAACTGATATGCGGTTCAGGAGGTCTGGAGGAACCGCATGCTTATCGCGGTTCAGCATCCGCCTCCGGACCCTGAGACTTTCCAGTTCGGCTTCGATCTCCTTAATGCGCCTGTTCAGGGTATCGAGTCTAAGAGAG
The DNA here is from genome assembly GCF_032053605.1 of Tianweitania sp. NCBI lineage: Bacteria > Pseudomonadati > Pseudomonadota > Alphaproteobacteria > Hyphomicrobiales > Phyllobacteriaceae > Tianweitania > Tianweitania sp. The sequence continues at coordinate 37,491 of NZ_DAMBUH010000026.1, read as the reverse complement.
ATTTCGACGCTGTGCCCCCAGAGTGCTATCAAATACGGCTCGCCGGTCATGAAGAAGCGGCATCTTACGCAGTTCCGAGGTCCTCCAGGAACTGCTGAATGGGGAGACTTGTCTATTCCGCCGTCGATTTTGGTGCGACGCTTCGGCCCTCCGATGTTGCAAAGCCCTCCTCCATTGGGGCAGAGCCCTAAATCCATCAGGGCCCATCCCGTCGGCTCCCTGTAAGAACCGAACATCTGGGAGAGGCCATCGATCGACAGTTTTGCCGTCATGGATGCAGCATTGTTGTATGTCGTGTTTGCCAGCGCGTTTGGAAAGTCTCTGACTGCCGAGGATATCGCCTTGCGACGTGCCTCGGTGAGTGTCGAGTTGACATGCCCGGGTTCGAACTTGGCGTACTTCAGAGTCATGAGTATGCTTGCATGACCTGCGAGCAGCTTGCTTAAGACGGCTATAGGCGCACCTGCATTGTAAAGCGCCGTGATGGTCGACGATCGCATGCCGTGTACAGTGAAAACGGCTTTGCGGGGGGCGCCCGCGACGTCTCTTTTGGTGATGAGCGTAATTGTATCGTCCGGATTTTCGTCATTGTGTCGCCGCTCAAGTTCGTCAAGGGCATGCAAGAAGAATTTGAGTACAGCTCGATAGGGAGGAGGCGCCTGCGTTCCGAAAGTGCCGCCATTGATTGGGTACCGGAACAGATAGAACCTCGAAGGCACCAGCTTCTTCATCCTCTCGGTCGGTACTGCCGCAAAGATCCCTGCGGGAACGTCCGAAAACGCGAGAGGTCCTTCCACTGGATTGTATTTTTCCTGCCATGCCCGCATTTCTGCTAGGTTTTGGATGACGTCGGCAAGTTCCCAAGGGATCTCATAGCCGCTTGTCTCGTCGAAAGCCTGCTTGATATCTTGTGTCTTGTTCGAATTTATCCAGAGCCCGGTTATGGTGTCGCGACCGTTGCCCCCTAGACAATTAATTTCTCTGAGAACGCCTCGCTCCTTGTTCCTGACGTGGAGTTTGTCCCAATGTCCCGCAAGAGGCGAGGTGGAGGTCTGCCACCTCCAGCGCTTCAAGTCGAACGCTCTCAGGTCGCCTTCTCCGCTGTCGAGTCGTATCGCTTGAATGCTTCTAAGCGGAAGGTTTAAAAGAAGAAGAAGTATTCTGGGGATGACCTCACAGAACACGTTCTCTACGATACCCGTGTTTGGATCTTTCCAAGAAATCCAATGCTCTGGACGACAAGTGTTATTATTGATCAGCGACTTGGGCCATGCAAAGTCCTTTTCAGTTATAATCCTGACGAGGTCATGATGGAACTTCTGCGGCATAGGCCGTGCTGCAACTTCAGCCGCACCTGTCTTCCCAGAAGGTATTTCGTGATCTCTCCGGAATCTTTCTACCTGGCCTTGTGAAAGGTCGAATGTGAAATGTGGTACGCCCCTGTCATCGCGGCTCTCTTCGTAGGCCCACATGCCAAATTCATACAAGTGCGAGACTATGGTGCTTCGGGCGTAGTCAGGGGCCCGTGCGCTGACGTGTTCCAACACGTGCTTGATAGTCTTTGAGGTAAAAGAAGAAGTGAAGTCCTTTACATCCGATGCTGGCAGGCAGCTAAGTGCGCCAGCGATATATTGCTCGGACAGTCTCTGACGCTTGGCGCTCGAAACGAGCCTCGATTCAAGCCAAAGATCAAACTTCTCGTGAAACCAATTCAGGTGTGCTGCCTTTAGATGAGCTTTGCGCGATCCCCTTGCCTTGAAATCCGCGGTGCCGAACATCCTTCCAAAATTCGGATCTCCTTTTACCTCGGCAATTGCTAGGAGCGCATACTGCATGTAGCGCTTGGCCCAAATGCCGACCCAATCTGCCCAGTTCCCGTTCGGCTGGAAAAGGGATGCCAGCGCGTCTATGTGGTACTCCTCGATATCGCGAACGTTATTTATGTCGTTCGTAGACGCATAGACGCAGCTGAACAGAACCTTCCAGCCATTGTGACCGAGATTTTTCCGGCGGAGTTCGTTTGTGATTGCAGCATAAGCTGGCAGCTGGAGGATCTCCGTGCGCCGCTCGATCATGAGCGGATCTACTTCGGCCAGAAGGCCATGAAGCCGCTGAACAGAGATCTTCTCGAAGACGGACTTGCCCCACATGAAACCGATCGGGAACAGTAACTTCTTCTGCTGACGTAGTTCCAGCAGTTCCGATAAAACTTCTTCCTGCAGCAAGCGGGCGGCACCTTTGGCGGCACGGATCAGGTATTCTATATCCCGTGCTTCCTCAAGTATGGCTTCACCGTCACGATTGGGTATTAGGGCGAAACGGCTTGGGTCATCATTGATCCAATGATCTCCCACTTGTCGAGCTTCGGTTAGATATTCAGATTTGGTCATTGACGGACTTTCCGATTATAATCCGCTGAAGCTTGAGCAACTCCCTAGAACTTTCGTGGCCTAGTGCAGGAACTTCGGGAGCTTCCCCAAGGCTTCTCTTTCTTGCCGAAGTAAGAGCATCGCTCACCGATTTCCGGTCCGGGATGGTGTAAGGAACTTGAGATAGGAAATGCCGGTGATGGAGCCCTTTCTGGATGATTTGCGCGGGAACCCCCCACTTCATCAGGGTGTGGCCATACAGGTGCCTGAGACCATGTGTAGTGGTCCCATCCGCTTTGCTTAACGGCAAGCCTATGCGGCGTACTGCGGCGTTGTGGTTGTTCTCCTGAGCCCGTTCGGAGTACGGGGCACCGGGCAAGCCAGAGCTGTCCGGCTTCTCTGAGACGAAGAGAAACGGATGGTTGTATCCGCCCAGTGCCATCCGACGCGCCATGATCGGCTGACGCACGTATCGGAGGTAGCCGTGGTACAGCGTCCAGAAGAGCTGTGCTGCACCCTCATCCAGCCAGTAAACAAATGCCTGCTTCTGCCTGTTAAGGTCCATGCCCTTGAAGCCCGCGTGGTAAGCTCCGCGAGTGACGGTGTTTCGCGGCAGTATTCCGTACATCTCCTGCAGGGCTACAGTCCGGGACCCGTGCTTAAGCTTTCGCGTCACGTGTTCCACATACTCGACCGTGGCTTCGGAAGGATGGTTGATGACAACAAGCGCGCTGCCGGGCTTGCCTGGCTCCTCCACGACATCCTGGCACCAGAGGTGCAATCCGTCGCTTCGACGTAATCCACCCCACCCGTCGAGCAAGACGATCATCTGGTCACGTAGGTTATAATCGAAGAACGGGTTAGCCGGATCGACATTGTTCTTCCGTCGGTGGCCGTCCCACAGCAGCTTTTCTGCATGGCTGGGAGGGAAGAAATTGACCGGCTCGTCCTTGTGGACTGGAGATGGCCGCCCCAGTTCGACAACAGAATGCTTATCCCTATGCTTCGGCTGCTTGTTCAGGTGCTGAAGCATAGATATGCGACGTATCCTGCTCCATATCAGATAGTCGGCAAGGATAAGGGGATTGCTTTTCATCGTGTCCAGCGCCGGCATTTGCCTGCGTTCTGTTTCCCCCTGGCTCTCAGACAGCATCCAGTCGGACAAAACCTCGATAGATTTGATGAACTCTTCGACCCGTGCCTTTGAATTTGCTGGCCAATAAAGCCCTGTAACATCGGGAAAGACTTGCGTCGTTCCATGTAACAGGCTGAATGCGAACTCCTGCAGAAGCAGATTTTGCGGATTGCGGTTCTCGCGCACGGCGCGAGCTAGGATTGCATCGCCGACTTGGATCTTGAAATCCCAGAGCAGTCCGACCGCTCGAGCTGTCTGGTCCTGCCAAGTACTTGATCGCGTCGGGTGCGCCATCATGTAGGACAGAAGTGGATCGAAGCGGACCGCCGATCCATCCGGTCTCAACAGATATAATATTCTGGCGGACCATCCACGGGGCCGTCCTTCAACGTGGCAGGTCTCAGTTGCGTGGTGCAGTGGCAGCGCCCTGTCTGTTGGCATCCAGTCAACCCTCAGCCGTATTTAGCCGAAAACAACTCAATCACGCGCGGTTCCGTTCTTCATCAATGACTCTAATATACGTCAGGATGCTTTAAATTTTTAGATACCAGCACCACCCTAAAATCTCCTATAACGCTAATTTTCCGTATGTTAAACTAAGCAAAATTCACATAACAGAAGCTATGTCAACCAAAATGTACGCGTTTGTTAGGGAATAATACCTTGAATGTTCCGGATGTAATTGTTGACAAAAATCTGGATACTTCGAGATATCAGAGATATACAAGGATTAAGTCCTATTATGGTGCCTTTGCGGTCCTTGCAGGAGAAGGATTCAGCGCATCGCAGTGCCTGGGGCGGCGGCTCTCTCCTCAAACTTTGGCGCGGTACTGGAGGAAGTGACTGAGGTCACGGAGGGTGCCGCGGTGAACGCAGGACAGCTAGGCAGTGCGCCGTCGCCGAACACGGGAAGAGTGCTGGGAACAGGCGGCGAACAAGCAACAAGGATGAAATTAGGTGCGATCTGCATCAGGTCTCCCGCGAGACCATGTAAACGCCTGCTCGGGCCGCTTTACAGCAGGATCACACAGATCCCTGTGCCGCCTTCGGAGGTTGGCAGGAAGGACGGCAGCTTGAGTGATCGCGTCGATGACGTTCGTTGTCCGCCTTCTTCAAGCAAGGCAATCTCGAAGGGAAAGCAGCCTCATTGGCGTAGCTGGAACCTGTCAATCGGCGCAATTGCCGAAGCTACGTATGCTTCTCCGGGATGAAGCATCGGATAAGGCGCTTGATCTCGGCGAGGCCGCAGCCTGATGCGGGCCATGGCGCCTTCGGGGTGGCACTCGACGGTGCCCGCGATCATGATCTTGTCGGCTTCGGGTGCGCCTTTCAGGCGCTCCGGGCATCTGCTTTCCTGGCGGAAAGTCATCTCCTTCCCGTCGACCATGACGGTCTCGTCTCCGCTGCCGAGGAGTTCGCGTCGCGGGTCGACCATCGCGCGGCAAAGCTTGCGGGGGAACGTCGCCCGGAACTGCTCCAGCGACGGCGGCCGGTCGTATTCCCAAAGGAGCACGTGCTGGTGAACCATTTGTCACACTTGGCGCGAAGAGGGGACGACAAGCGGGCCAACAACTATAAACGGTTATACAGGAGCAACTGGAAAAAGCCTCAGTATAGCGTTATCCGAGCATATTGGTAAAAGTTACAGCATGGAAAACGCCTTGGGGATCGTAGGCTGGTTACATGGTCGGAGTGGTCTCGCGCCGGGCGCCACTTGGCGGAGAACCCTTCCGGTGTATAGTCTCGGCCGCATGCTGTGAGGTCGTCTTGAAATATCTGCTGTTACTTGCCCTCGCCTCTGCGCTGTTTGCTGGGTCGCTTTCAACTTCGACCATCGCGCAAAGCCAGATTCGGTCCGCCCGAGAAATCCAGCAGGCCCTTGCCGAAAGGGGCTATGGACAAGGCAAGGTAGATGGCCTCTGGGGCAAGAGATCCATAGCCGCACTCAAGGCATTTCAGAAGTCTCTTGGGCTTCCCGCCACCGGCTTGATCGATGACCGGGTCACTCGGGAGCTTTTTCCAGCAGGGGCGTCCACGCCTCAGGTGGCTGCTCCGGTGACGCCGGAGGGCGATCGGGCTACCGTCGTTCAGGAATCTTCGGCTTTGCCCGCAACCGAAGCAAGCTCGACGACAGGCGAGACAGTACCCGAACCTGCCATTGTCGCCCCACAGACGCACAGTCCTCAGAGAAGAACAGAGGTCTCGCCTCCGTCAAACGGCACACTGTCGGCTCCTGAAGCTTCCAAAGGAAGCAGCGTCGCAATCAGCGTCACCGCACTTGGGCTCTTGCTGGCCGCTCTTGCCTGGCGGTACAGGCGAAGGAAGTCACGTGCCAGCTCTTTGTCACGTGAAGAAGAAGGGCATCGGTTCAAGGCGCCGATGCAGGTTTCCAACGCCGAGACGCCCGTCTCGGCTCCGCGCGTCCAGTCGGCATCAAGGCCCTCTTTGGATGCCCATAACGCAGCAGTCATCGCGTTCGTCAAAGCCAACAACCTTTCGGCTCATAACGAGCAGCCTGCTGCCGAGCCACCTTTGTCAGCCTCCACGCAATCGCGGTCCGCGTCTCGCCTGTCCCTAGAGGCACATGATGCGTCGGTTATGGCGTTCGTCAGGGCGAACAATCCTGTAGTCCGGGACAACGGGGACAGCGCTCTTGTCAGGAAACTCGACGAGTCAGGGATTCAACCAGCACCGACTGTCGCGCCGGATGCAGCTGCGGCCGTCGCTCTCGCAGACGCCAGGAAGCTTGCCCGGGCTGGCCGCCCATTCTTCGGAAGCTCCCGCCGTCTGCAGGACAACGCGAGACAGCTGCCTCCTGACCACGCTGGCTGGGTGCCAGCCGGTTCTTCAATCTCCGTAGGCGGGCTGACGATCGCCGCGGGAATGTTTTACGCCGGAACCCGGCTCGGCAAGCAGGGAGCCTCGTACGAGAACGAAAACTGCCTCGTTAACCCGAAACTCAATGTCTCCAGGAGCGGCGATCCTGGCGGAACGACAATGGGTTATTGGCCGTCCTATTCGAGCATCTCTGCCGAAGCGCGGCGCTCGTACCTCGAGTGGCTGGCTGGGACGCGTTCTGATCCTTCAGCCTACATCGGCTACGTGTTCCTGTATTTCTACGGCCTGGAACGCCGCCTCATGCTTGAGGAGAATGCGCCGGACGCCGATGCCGTCTGCCAGGAGGTGCGGCGTCTTCTCGACGTCTACGGCTCCAATCATGCCTTCAACAGATACGCTCAGGAGCTCCTTTCCGCTTATGAACTGAAAGCCCGCCGCCAGGATGCCGGGACTGTACCCGACGTGGAAGGGAACGGGTTTGAAGTGCCAACCTCGATCAAGATGGCCCTCGGCCTGAGAGTGCGCGACGGGAAGCCGATCGAGCCCCGGCTTCTCTTCAGGTATGCAGGCACGCATCCGGAGACCCGAGTGCGCACTCCGGCCAGGCGGGCGCCCGAGCTGCTGGAGGCATTGTTCGTCGAGAAGGTGAACGCAGCCCATCCGGGCGGCTACCGCGTCGCGGGCGGCCGATTCAAGACCCTGAAGCTGACCTATCGTTCGTGCAGCGGGTCGTTCGTGGTCGACGTCGCCGCTCTTGGCGGCTCGGTGCCCGATATCACCGGAAGGGCCGAGCCCATTGGCATGGCGAGGTCGATCTTCGAGAAATGCTCCGACGAACTGGATGAATACAGCCGCGCGCTTGGTCGGTCTCCCGGATTGAAGACGACTTTCGCGGTGGCGTCGAAGCTGCCAAAGGCCCTTCGTCACAAGGCAGCCGATGGCTTGCCGGGGAAGCCTTTGGACCGGATTGCCAGCCTTGCTGCGGATCGGCGTCCGGTCAGCGTCCGCCAGCTTTCGGAGATCGCCGACCTCGATCTGGTGACGTCGGCCGGGAAGTCGAAACTGCGCGAACTGTCGCAGCTGCTTTCCGCGTTTGGTTTCGGGAATACCGCCGACCCGGGATTCGCTCTGAAACAGGCAGGGGCAGACGACCAAGTCGTGCTGTTTCCGGTACGCGAAGACCGGGGAGGGGCAGGTGCGACCGAGGCATACCGCTCCGCCCAGCTGTCAGTCATGCTCGGCATGCTCGTTGGCCATGCCGACGGCAGCCTTGACCAAAAGGAGAAGCAGTCGCTGGGCGCGCGGATCGAAGCGTCGCCAAACCTCTCGGCTGACGAGAGGCTCAGGCTGAAGGCGGAGCTTTCACTGGCCGAGGCCGACCCGACCAAACTGAATGACTGGACAAGAAAACTGAAAGACGTGCCTCCGTCGGCGCGGTCGGCGCTCGCTGCGGAACTTGTCGCGATCGCTAGCGCGGACGGAACCGTACATGCGGCAGAGGTCAAAGTTCTAGAAGGCCTGTTCAAAAAAATCGGCATGGACGCACAGTCCCTGTACGCGCTCCTGCACGAAGACGGCGCCAGCCGGAAAGACGATGAGCCAAGCTTCACCATAGAAGCGGCCGAACGCCCTGCGGGCATCCCCATTCCGCCTGAACCAAGGATATCCTCAAGCTCGCGCATCGACGTGAAAAGGCTCCATGCCATTCGGAACCAGACAAGTGCTACTGCCAGCTTTCTGGCAGATATCTTCGCAGAGGATGCCGAAGCTGTCGAACCTCCGTCGGTTATCGAGGAAAACCAGCCAGTGGACGATGAGCTGTTCGACGGCCTCCAGCAGCGGTACCATTCCCTGGTCATAGAGCTCCAGGGACAGGACTCTTGGACGGCAGCTGACTTCGAGAACCTGGCCCGGTCGGCGGGACTGATGCCGGGAGCCGCCCGGAACGCCGTCAATGAATGGTCGATGGACCGCTTCGACGAACTGCTGATGGAGGGCGAAGGCCCTTACGCCGTCAACGGCTACTTGCTTCCTCCCGTGCGTCTGGCCACGGCATTGCTGACAAACGAAAGCGCACACGCATGAACACGAAGGCTCCGTCCATCAAGCCTAGGGACCGCGACACGGTCATCAGCGCGCTCAGGGCCGGCGTTGTGCCGCGGCTGGGACTGCAGCACATCCAGGTCGGAAGGCAAAGGGAGATCCAGGCGCTTATCCAGGATATCGAACGCATTCGAGACGGGGGGGCCAGCATCCGTTTCGTCATCGGCTCGTACGGCGCAGGGAAGACGTTCTTCCTTTTTCTCGTGCGGCAGATCGCGCTGCAGAGCAAGCTTGCGGTCTGCCAGGCAGACCTCGCGCCAGACCGCCGCATTCATGCGACCGGCGGACAGGCCCGTTCACTCTATGCAGAACTGGCGCGCAGCCTGGCGACCCGGACTACGCCCGACGGGGGTGCCCTTCGCAATATCCTGGAGAGCTACATCCAGAAGGCGGCCGAGCGGGCCGAAAAATCTGGAACTTCGGTTGAACAGGCAATCAAGGACGGGCTTGGCGACATCCGCGAGATGGTCGCCGGGTATGATTTTGCGACAGTCGTGGCAGCTTACGCCCGTGGCTACGAGGACGGCGACACATCGCTTCAGGACAATGCGCTAAGGTGGCTGCGCGGCGAGTACAGCACCCGCACGGAGGCCCGCGCCGATCTAGGCGTGCGGACAATCATCGACGACGGATCGTTCTACGACGGGCTGCGGCTGCTGGCGCGTTTCGTGAGGACTGCGGGCTTCGGTGGAATGCTGGTATGCCTCGATGAGCTTGTGAACCTCTACAAGCTGCAGAGCGCGCAGGCCCGGAAGCAGAACTACGAGCAGATCCTCCGCATTCTCAACGACGTCCTGCAAGGGACGACCGAGGGCATCGGGTTCATCCTGGGCGGCACGCCCGAATTCCTTCTCGATACGCGCAGGGGGCTGTATTCGTACGAGGCCCTGCAGTCCCGGCTCGCCGAGAACAGCTTCGCCGGAAAAGGGCTGGCGGATTATTCCGGGCCAGTCGTCAACCTGCCGAGCCTAACGCCGGAGGAACTGTACCACCTTCTTGAACGCCTGCGTGACGTCTTCGCCGCGGGTGTCCAGGAGAAGTGGCTTGTTCCTGACGAAGCTCTGGCCGCCTTCATGGACCACTGCTCCGGCAAGATCGGCGATGCGTATTTCCGGACGCCGCGAAACACGGTGAAAGCCTTCGTCGATCTCCTTGCCATCCTGGATCAGAATCCTGGAACCAAGTGGCAGGACCTGCTCGGCGAAGTCGCGATCGCGGAAGACCGCCTCGGGTCCTCCGACCTTGACATCGCCGCCGACAGCAACGACCCGGACGACGAACTTGCAACGCTCAGCCTTTGAACTGCTGAGCGAGCCCGTCCGGAAGTGGATCTGGCAGCAGAAGTGGCCCTCGCTTCGGGACGTGCAGGAGAAAGGCATTCCGGCAATCCTTTCTGGCGGCGACGTCGTCATTTCGGCGAAGACGGCGGCGGGGAAGACCGAGGCAGCCCTGCTTCCGCTGCTCACCAGGATCGCGGCGCGCGAACAGGATGAGGATGGATTCGCGGTTCTTTATGTCAGCCCGCTGAAGGCCCTCATCAACGATCAGTACCGGAGGCTGCAGGGTCTCTGCGAAAACGCGGGAGTCCTGCTGCACAAGTGGCACGGCGACGTCTCCGCCGATGCGAAGGCACGGGCAAGACGGCGGCCTTCGGGGATTGTCCTGATCACACCTGAATCCCTCGAGGCGCTCCTGGTGCGGAGAGGTTCCGAGGCGAAGTTCCTGTTTTCGGCGCTCGACGCGGTCGTCATCGACGAGCTGCACGCCTTCATCGGCTCGGAGAGGGGAGTGCAGCTGGCGTCGATCCTGAACAGGATAGAGATCGCCGCAGGCAGGGACCGGATCGACCGTATAGGCCTTTCGGCCACCCTTGGGGACATGGCGCTTGCTGCCGACGCCTTGCGGCCTGGCGAGGGAGCCGGGGTCAAGCAGGTCCATGGCCTGGATGAAGGGAACGGAGTGAAGCTCCAGATCCGCGGCTATCTTTCCAAAGGCAAGGAGGCTGCAGCCGCTGCATTAGCGGGTGACGTTGACCGGAATGATGCCCTTGCGGAACCTTCCGGAGACGGTACTGCGGCCGAAGGGCTCCACGAGGACTTTGGCGTCCCCGAGGCTTTGGCTTCGGACCTGTTCCGGTTTCTCCGCGGCGACAGGAACCTTCTGTTTGCGGGCTCTCGCCGCAACGTCGAAATCTACGCGGACAAGCTGCGCCGGATGTGCGAGGACAGCAGCCTTCCGAACGAGTTCTTTCCGCATCACGGAAGCCTGTCGAAGTCCGAGCGGGAAGACGTCGAAATCCGGCTTCGCGACGACCCCCGCCCTACGACCGCGGTGGCTACGACAACCCTGGAACTGGGGATCGATATCGGAGACGTTGCGAGCGTGGGGCAGATCGGCGCCGGATATTCGGTAGCATCGATCCGCCAGCGCCTCGGCCGCTCCGGACGAAGGGCAGGAAAGCCAGCGGTTCTGAGGATATTCGTCATAGAGCCAGCGCCTGATAGAGGCGGCCATCCGCTGAACCGCCTGAACCTCGACCTCATTCAGTCCATAGCGATGGTCGAGTGCCTGAGGGAAGGCTGGTGCGAGCCGCCCGCAGAGTGGGGGCTCCATCTCTCGACGCTCCTCCACCAGGTGCTGGCCTTGATAGTCCAGACCGGCGGGCTCCAGCCATCGGCCGCCTGGACGCTGCTCTGCAGGCGCGGTCCCTTTAGGACGGTAGACCGCCAGATGTTCGCGGACCTGCTGAGATGCATGGCTTCGAAAGAAAACCGCCTGATCGAACAGTCGCCCGAAGGACTGCTGATGATCGGTGAAACGGGCGAGCGCATCACCGAGTCGCATGAGTTCTACCCGGTCTTCGCGACCGAACGGGAATACCGGGTTCTCCATGAGACGAAGGTTCTGGGAACATATCCCCTCTCGTCGCCGGTCGCGCCCGGAGAGACCATTATCTACGCCGGGCGACGCTGGAAGATCCGGGAGATCGACGACGTCACGAGAACGATTACGGTGAAGCCGACCCGCGGAGGGAAGCCTCCGTATTTCGCCGGCGACGGCGGCCAGGTTCACGACCGCGTAGTCTCCACGATGAGGGAGGTTCTCCGCTCGCGTGTTTCCTATCCCTACCTGGACGGAGTTGCCGCTCGGCTCCTTGCGGAAGCACGCGAGGCATATGCCGACCTCCGTCTCGAGGCGGGGTCAGTCATCTCGTACGGCAATGGGTCTTTGGTTTTTCCTTGGGCAGGAACAAAGAGGCTTCAGACGCTGACGCTCGCATTCCTTGCAGGAAACTTCGAGGCGGCGAAATTTGGCCATTCCGTTGAAATCCAGAACGTCGCTCCATCCGGCGTCGAAGCGTTTCTCAGGCAGCTTGCGGCTGGAGAGACACCGGAAGGCGAAGCGGTCGCGGCACGGGTGGCAAAGCCCAGCATCGCCAAGTTCGATCATCACCTATCCCGCGAACTGATGACGAAGGTGACGCTCGCCGAGCGGCTTGACGTTGGATGTCTGCCAGAAGTCGCCCGTGCTTTGATCGGAGCCATGTACAGCGATCGGTCCGCGAGCAGGTAGCTTGGCGGATACTCGGTATATCGATTGGCAGAGCGGCATCGGAACCCGACTTGCCGACCTGTTTTGAACAAGTGGCGGAGCCAGGCATTGGAAGGCTTTCTAGAGTACCTCTTCATCTTGGGCGTCGCAGCTCGAGACATCGTTCTTTCCGCCGCGGGCTTGTTGAGGCTTCCCCAGTCTCCGGGCCTTTTCAGCCTGACGCTGGTCGCGCTGCTTGCCGTCTTGCTGCTGGCGTTCCTGCGATCCGTATTCCGCCGGCGGTCCCTGCTGGAAAAAGCCACGGGATTTGTGCGGCGCTACCGTGACGCCGAAACGCCCCGAAAGAATTTCGACGAAGTGTTTACCCGGATGTCCGCCTGGAAAAGCCGCGACGGACAGCATCTTGCCGAAACCTGGAAAGAGTTCCAGGAAACGACGCTTGAGGCGAAGCTTGGGACAGGCGCCATCCAGAACGCCATCCGGCCAGCCGTGTTCTTCAACCTCGAAGATTTGGGCTTTGGCGTATCGGGATGGCGGTTCTGGCCCGGCCTCTTTGTGTCGATCGGCCTCGCGGCTACCTTTCTCGGCTTGATCGCGGCACTCCAGGAGACAGGAGAAAGCCTAAAGGCAGGCGGCGACCAGGCTAACGTCATGATGGCGCTGACGCAGCTGCTGACCGTCGCGTCCGCGAAGTTCATCATGTCGTTGACGGGACTGGTCTGTTCCATCGTCTTCACGGTGGTGCTTCGCGTAGCCACCCGCTCGCTCGACCATGCCATGAGGGCATTGGCGCACGAGATCGAGCGCGGGATGCGGTTTGTCAGCCTTGAGGACATCGCGGAGCAGCAGCTCGCCGTGACCATCGAGCAGCGCGACCAGTCCCGGAGGCTGAATGACGAACTGATCGCTGCCATATCGGAGCCTCTGCAGAAAGCCGTGGGTTCCAGCGCGAGCCAGGTCGATCAGATGGTCAGCAAGCTTGCAACCTCGCTGTCTGACGGCCTTGTCGCGGCAATGACGGTCACGAGCGACCGTCTCGAGTCGGCCTCATCGAAACTTGCTGGACTGGCAGACGAGATCAGCGCGGCAGCCGCCCGGTTTTCGTCGGCTGCTGAACGCACGGCCGTTGGCCTTGACGGTGCCGCCCAGCGCCTGGAGGCCGTGTCGGAAAAACTGTCGAATGCAGGAAGCGAGCTTGCCGACGCCGCCGTCCCGATGGCGCATACCGCTACGGAAACCGCTTCCGCTACCCGGCAGATCGCGAGCGCAAGCACCGAGATGGTCGATGCAGCCCGGACCGCCATGGCTTCTGAAAAAGACGTGGCGGTGACGGCGCTGAACGTCATCCGCGATCAGATCAGGACGTTCGAAGCGAGGGCGGCGTCATATGACGGCCAGCTCGAAAAGGCGTTCCGGTCCTTCTCCGAAGAAATCGCCCGCTCCGTCAGCGAGGTCGAGAACCACTCGAACAGTGTCCACGGGCAGTATGCGGATGCGCTGGCCACTCTCCAGGCGGTCATCGAGAACGCCAAGGCTTTCCAGCCTGAAAGCCAAAGGCCAGTGCAGTGAGGGGCGCCAGCCGGACCCACAAGAACGAAGAGGAGGAGGAGTCCGTCTTCGTCTCGATGGCCGACATGACCATCAGCTTCCTTTTCATCCTGATGATCCTCCTGGCGTTCTTCGCGAGCCAGTTCAGCGTCAAGGATACCGTGCCGCGACCTGAGTACGATCGGCTCAGGGAAGAGAAGGAAAACCTCGAAAAGGAGGTCAGGCAGATCGCGGAGATCGTTGACACATCCGATCTGTCGATAGCCAGCCGGGTCCTGGAGATGAAGGAGGAACGGGACAGGCTCCGTCGGCTTCTGGACCAGCCAGAACGCACGAATGCCATGGAAGCCTACAACACTTCGGTCGCCGAAACGCGAAGGAACCTGCTGGCAGGCCTGAAAGACCGCATCAACGAGCAGATCCCTGGAGTAAACGTAACTGTCAGCGCGAACTTCGATGCCCTGCAGTTCCGTGGAGACGGCCTGTTCGATTCCGGCAGTGCGACGGCGACCGCTGCGGGCGAGAGCCGCATGCGCCAGATCGCTGCAATCCTGGATTCGGCGCTGTCCTGCTATGCGATGGGGCCTCGCAAGGATTTTAGGGTCGAATGCAATCCGAGCTATGCGCTGATCGACGCGCTTCAGGTCGAGGGACACACCGACAACGTGGGCACTGACACCTTGAACATGGACCTGAGCGCGAAGCGGGCGTCCTCGATTTACACGCTGATGACGCAGCAGAAGCCTGACCTTGTCCAGTTCCTGAACCGGGATTCTCAACCCGTGCTGTCTGTTGCGGGCTTTGGCAAGGGAAGGCCGATGCAGGACAATCGGACAAGGGTTGGCCAGGACGCCAACCGCAGGATCGACCTGCGTTTCATCATGGTCGTCCCGTCAAGAGAGGCGGATATCGAAGGCATCAAGCGCGCGCTCGCCGGGAGCCAGTAGGATGTCGCTGCTCGATGCATTGCGAACCCGGCAGAGAGTGAAGACGCGCGACGACTGGGAGACAACGCAGTTCGACGCTGCGGCACTTGCGGTCCGCTCCGCATTCCCGGGCTACGAAAAGGCCATGCCGCTTGCCCTCTCGGAAATCGTTGCCCGTCTCGACGCCGGCGTGACGCGATGGGATTTCCAAGACGTAAGGGCCGGCGACGTCGGTTTGGCCATCAAGGCAGCCTTCGCCCGCAAGATTGAAGTGTCAGGGCACCTTTACCGTTTCCTTCGCAGCGAACTTGAAGCCACAACGAACCCGGCGTTTCTCCAGGCGCTCTGCCAGGCCTATTTCGAGGCTTGGAGGCGCGGAGCCGAAGACACCACCTGGATTGCGAAGGTCGTTCAGGACCGGGCGCGCTGCCTGCCATCGAACTGGGCGAGGTGCTTTCAAGCCTTGCCGGAAGCGCTGGATCCTTCAGCGGCGCCGGAACTGATCGCCAAAGCGATGACCGGGAAAGCCGACGCCTTTCAGTGGCTGGTCGCCAGCGGTATCGCATCCCCGCATTCAGGCGAGCTGATGCGCCTGTCGCACCTGGCCTGGCTCGACGCGTTGCCTGACGCGGATACGGTCGAGCGGGCAGAAGGGGTCCTTGCCTGGATGCTGCCTGTCGGCCGCCCTCCGCTGCAAGGCGAGGCTGCGGCACGGAGCGTCGAGAAACTGCTGCAGCCCTGGACCAAGGTCAGACCGCAGCCGGAGGTTCAGGAACTGCTCCTCGGCAAGCTTCTCGACGCCTATGGAGATCCCCGCAGCCAGCGCGCGGAGTTCTGGCCGCTGGTTTCGGCGCCGCATCGGCGGGTAATTGTGCGTTGGCTGGCGGGCAAGAGCATGGATGCGCTGCTGTCCATCATCACGAAGTCGACGGCAAACCATATGTGGCCGCCCCGTCACGGCTTCTGGAAAGGGCTATATGAAAAAGGCCTCATCGACGAGGCATGGGTCGCGTTGTCTCCTGGAGCCATCGCCGATGCCGAGAAGATGTTCAAGTCGACTGGCGACCCTGTCTACACCATGACGAGCAGGCAGACTGCGAAGTCCAGGAGAGACACCTGCCTCCTGATCATGCGGATCGGCCCCTACACGGTGCTTGAAGGTTCACACAGCTATCGGCTTCACGTTTTCCTGTCCGCGGATCCCTCTGCGCCTGAACTCTACGAGGAAGAGTACGACGCAGAAGCTCTGACCTTAGAGACGGGGCACAGAAACACATGCACGCATGACACGCATGGAGGATGGATGAGATGGGCCGAGCAGCGCCTTCTTAGGTGAGCGCTGGAGACGCGTTCGGCCAGCGTGTGTGTCGGTCATTCAAGCTGCTGCTCGGGTCGATGGCCGATCTGGCCTTCAGGTTTGCAGTCGTTTCAGTAACTGTGAACTGCCGTCAGGCGATGCGCCTTGGTACCCAGTCGGCACGGAGAGCGTTGCTAGCTGTCAGCGTGTGATTTGGCATGGAATAAGGACCCCGCGTTTGGGGTGATCGGCATCCAAACGGGCCTTTTGGACGCCGATAAGGGGTCCAGTTACAACGCCGATTGACATTCACTCTCGCACCCGGATGGTTCTCGAACTTTGACAGCAGCCGTTGAGGTGCTGGCACCAGCGGATGCAGGTGCGCTCACTGCGCAAGGGCTTTGCGCTGGCTGACGCCAAGGCTCTGCTTTCGCCTCCCGAGATGCCTGCACAGAAATCTTGCCGCCCTTCGCCAGGTCAATCCCTCGACCTAGGTAGTAACGCCATGATCATTCTGGCTGACATGTTCAAAGAACTTCGTCCGCGCATATGCGGCTTAGGCATGCGCCGAACTACGGAATCGGTCTGCCTGGATGACCAGCCGGCGGAGGTTCTCGTTAAGCTGATTTTGCACGGTTCGTTCGTCTGAACCCCATAGTCGCGCCAAGACAGCAACCGACTCTTCAAGTGCTTTGGCAGGGTAAGCTCCTCCCGAAGTTGACGCGAAGGGAGCGTCGGTCTCAGTCAGGATGCGATCACGGGGCAGGATGCCGATCATCGCCGATGCCCGGCGGCTTCTCAGCATAGGAAGCCCTACAGAGAACCAAGCTCCGATGTCGGCAGCTTTCTGTGCGTGGGCGACGGGACCCGAGAACCAGTGAAGTACGGGCACTCCTGCATCAGGCTGATGCAGGAGTGCCTCAATGACTTCGCCGCTTGCGCGTCGACTGTGAACCGACATAACTCGGCCGCCAGCATCCGCACACGCCTTCAACAGCCTGCCGAAAACTTCTTTTTGCACGTCGTGATGCCCAGCTGAGTCGCCATCGATCCCGATCTCGCCAACGTATCCCGTTTCGCCTAGCAAACGCACGAACATGCCGACTTCCCCATGCCGCTCGTGGACCAGTTGAGGGTGAAGACCCAGCGCCGTCCTGATCCGCCTCCTGCCCTTGGCTATTTGAGCCGTCTTTGGAAATGCCTTGGGGGTGTTTGTCACGGAAAGGACGTAGGTCCCTGCGCGCTCGATTTCGTCCGCTGCTGACGTGGGCGACGGGAACAGGTCAAGATGGCAGTGGAAGTCGATCAAGTGCCGAGTCCTTGGCTCCTGAGGTAGGCTCCTACCTCGTCGAGGCCCCGCTCGTGAACGCCGAACCATCCCTCGCGCTCTACAGCATCGAAGGGAAGGGGACCACTGGCGATTACCCGCTGTCGAGTCCCACGTTTGTCTCGCCCGACGGCAACCAGCATCGCCATTATGTCGTCCCGGATGTCGGGCCGCTCCCAGGCACCGTCAAGATCAGGATACTGGTAAGGTGTGGTGTCGGTTATCCCGGCCTTTGCAAAAGCCGCTCGCCTGATCAGACAGGGCACGCAATGGCCACACTGCTGGCTTTTCCGCTTCCACTTGCCACAAGACACCGTCGCAACTGTAGTTGTCTTGAGCTCCTCGTCAGGGGCCAGTTCGACGAGCATCTCGCCCTTAGTCTTGTGCCTGTACGGATTTCGAAGGCGGATTGACAGTTCTACCGCATCGAAAATCGACTGCATCTGCCCGAGAAAACCTGGATGGGTAGTCCTTGTGCTGTGAGAACCTAATCGGCGCCTCGTGAGCGGAGCGTTCAGGGCAATGAAGCCGTTCTCGGGGACGTATAGCTCGATCGGATTTGCAGAGGGGTTCTTCGCTCGAAGCGCACTTGCCGCGACCACCCCATAAGCAAGGAAGCCGATGCTTCGCGTTCGCATGCTGGTGTCGTTGATGTTTTGTCCGGAGAACACGGGGTTGGCATTGGCGGCGAAACGCGGAAGCTTCTTCCCCAGGCGCGGAGCCAAGACCCTCTGATAGCTTTGGTCGCCGCGGTAGGAATGGCTGACAAGCAGGGGCGTCCTGCCGCCGTTCACCAACTGCCGTGCACCAATCAAGCTGTCGAGACCGCCTGAGAAAAGGCACACGCAGTCCGCTGAACCTATCCCGATGTGTGATCTATGATGGCGCAGGATCGCCTCTTTGGATGGAGGATTTCTGCCGCCTTTGGTAAACGACAGGTTCCACTGGTCACCGCTTAGGAAGCCGAGTGCCTGCTCCAACGCTCCGCGTACTGCCTCCCATGCGGCTGGTTGGGCAAGCGGGATCGTCAATGACAAATCGCGTGACCACCCGTTTCCAGAATGGGTCGACCGATCGATGAAGGTATCGGCGGCGACGACCCCCAGCGAGATTGAGAGGAAGTCGAAGGCGACTGGGTCAACCCCGACACCCAGTCGCCGGACAGCAAGGTCTAGGGTTCGTCCGATTGAGGCTGATCCGCTCCGCTTCGGCCGGGATCCGTAAAGATACACTTGAAGGGTGCCCTCGGTGTCCTCGTCGGGGATGGTATTTTCGTCAGTGTGGAATTCGATCCTACTCATCGTTCGCCTCCCACTCCTGCCAGACTTCAGTGACGGCTTCCCGCATGAAGCCTTCTACGGCGGTCTTGTTGATCCCGGCATTGCCAAACATCCGGGCACCAAGCTTCTGGTCCACGACGACCCTGATGAGTTCGATAAGTTCGGCTTCGGCGTCGGGCGTTCTCTTCTCGTCCGGGGCATTCGCCCAGGAGCCTCCCACCTCTTCGACGATATCTTGGAAGATAGACTGGGAGAGATACTCGGATATGATCCGATGGACGGTCTCTTCGTCGAGGCGATCCGTGTCGAATTCCTCTTCTCCGAGAACCTCGATCATCGCCTCGTCGATGGCGGCTCGGATCCTGTCTTTGTCTGCGTTGTCAGGCGCTAGGGCATCGGCAAGGCGCTGGCAGACCACGTCTAGCGGCTGGCCGTGCAACGATTCCTTGGACAAGCCTCGTGCGGCAGCCTCTGCGCCGTCTCTGCCGAGAGAGGACAGCACGTCGTACAGGTCGCCGCCTGACGAGTAGACGGCGCCGTAGCGCCGCGGTCCGACCGAGCTGCCCCCCGTTGATGTCCGGGCGTAGTGGCCGAGCGACTTCTTTAGATCCGCGCCGTCTCCACCTTTAAGGAAGCGACCGAACGAGGTCCGGAACGACCTAAAGCGCTGCGGCTGCGCGGGCGGAACGGGTTTGCCCGGCTGAGCATCGGTACCAGGAGGGACCAGTGGCGTGTCGCGACCTGACCCCCGCGACGATGATGAAGTGCCCATCAGCCGTTTCCTTTAGCAGGGCTGTCTTCATCCTTCATCATGACCTTCATCCAGCGCGGTGGCTTTTCGAACGTCTGGACAAACCGGATGAGCTTCCCGTGAGCGATCGGGTAGGCCTTCGCGAGCATGGAGGCTCCGCGGAAATCCTGCCTAACCTTCAACCAATCAAGGTTTCGGCTCATCACGGAGATCATTTCCTCCATCACCTCCCCGGCTTCCTCTGCCGAAAGAGCCGCGATTGCTTCCTTCGAAGCCGGCGATAAGCCGCTCGCCGTCTTCAGCAACGTCTCGAGGCTTCGCTTCGCCGAGGGACTTAAGCGCGTTGCCGCTGCCCTAAGCGGCAACGTCTCGCGTGCGAGATAGACGGCTGGACGGAGATCCACCCCTGCGAGCGACGGATCGAGCTTGATCCAGTCGGAGACGAAGGATGCATGCTTCTCCCAAGCCTTTGGGAGGTCCTTTGCCACGATCTCATCGGCTGATGCTTCAAGGTCTGCAAATATTGATGGCTTCCCGTCGATGGCGCCATTCACCAACGCCCCGAGTTCCTGGATCGCCTCCTCTCCTACAACGCGTTCGAACAACGCGAGCTTCGCAATAAAGGATTCGCTGAGAGGCATGCCGCGGCGCTTAGCGGTCCTTGAGCGCATCCGGATCACGTTTAACAGCCGCTTCACGATCCGCGGGTTGCCGTTCACCCGAACGGAATATGCCAGCAGCGGTGCAAGGCGATCCATCGCATCGAGGGATGCGGCCAGCTCGCTCCTGTCTGAGATGCCAAGGATGGAGACGATCTCCTTCACCTCGAATGGAGGTTCTTCTGACCAGCTCTTGCGGAGCTTTGCGATGAGGGCGGCCCTCACTTCCTCCAGCTTCTCCGCTGTGACGGGCGTCCCACTTGCGATCGCAAGCATCGCGAGATAGGCGCGAACCTCTTGAAGGCCCAGCTTAGGCACCCGGATAGGGATCTGTATCAGCTTGTCTAGGTAGTCGGTGACATGGCGATCTCCTGGGTCGGAAAAGTGCTTGGCAACAGCCAGCCTGATCATCTCCTCGTCCGCCGCGACCACGAAGGCGGTGTTTGGCAGAAAAAGGAACAGGCGCATGGCCTCGAGGGTCGAAATGGCGTTTGCTGGAAGGCAACGGTCGAGGTTGTCGACGAAGACTACAAGGCGTCGATCCATCTCGTTAAGGAGATGGGCAAATTCCTGTCTGAAAGCCGCAATCTCTTCGGGTGCGTTGCGTTTCTCCTCTGGCCTGAGAAGCCCCGAGGTGCGCTTGCCGACATCTTGGGCGGCATCCTTCACCGCCGTCACGTCCGCCTCGTCGCCAGAGCCTTCCCACATATCTCCGAAGGAACCAGCCGCCTTGCTGAGCAACCCGAAGGTGGGAATTCCTGCGGCCAAAGCGCCTACGTCTGCCGCGATACCAAGGAACTTAAGCTTGTTGACGCGCCGATACAGTCCAGCCGCTTTGTTTTTTAATCCTTTGGAGCTCTGGTCGTAGAGCGTTTTCGCAATGACTGTCATAAGCGCGGACTTCGCTTCGTCGAAGTCTTGGTAGAGCCATGCATCAAAGTTAATGATGAGGTTCCGCGGGGCAGCCTCGAGGTCTTTCTGGACCAGCTTGAGGATGCTCGACTTGCCGACCCCCCATGTGCCGTAAACGCCGAGCGAGATAGGAAGCATGGCATCGTCGGAGATCATCTCGCAGATGATTTCCGAAACTTCTGAATAGTTCAGGTAATCGACGGCGCTTTCACTGTCGGCCCACATGATTCCTCCAGATTCGAGGTAAGCTTACTGCTGTGTGAGCTTTGGTCAATCAAGCGCCGTGAATACCTCACAGACATTCTCGACAGAAAGAGCGCAGGATGGAGGCTACGTCGTGCTGCTTCGAACCTGCTAGTCAAATCAATTGGATGCTGCGGCAACAGCAGCCAGGGTCAGTTTGTCCATGCCGTAAGGGGTCATTGTAGTCTCCAGGTTGCCTGAAGAGCTACCAGTTCACCGGACGGTCGATTAGGCATTCAATCAAGGATGCATCTTGAAGGCGTGCTTCAAGATGATGGAACGATTGCTCAGAGTTTTCTGGTGCGGCGGCACAGGGGGCAAAGCTGAGAAAACGGCCATTCAGATAACTGTCGAATTTCGGCCGCAACGCCCCATCACGGACGTCCGGGCTAGTTTTTCCCTTGCTCGGAAGCAGACGTACGATGATCGCGGAAGCCTAACCCTCACCACTCTGTGCTTTAGGAGACGGAGATGATCGGACATATTGGCCCCGAAGTCATCGTTAGATCGAAAGCTCGTTCTATGGCGGGTCGTCGACGAGCTGGAGCAGGCATTGGGAGATTGGAACGGGCGGAACGACGACCTTTCTTTCCTGTCAGCATCGATCGGGTGGCAACGCTCGTGCTGCCGAGCGACCGTTCGTAGGCGCACGCCTACACTCGGTCACTATGATGCGGTCTGTACTGGCTTTGCCGGTCAGCACGTTCGTGCAAGCCGTCGCAGATCTAGTCATCACCCGAGTTGCCGATGGCCATACCGTTGCCCACCACGCTATTGACCCTGTTCGGGCCGAAGCATATTGGCGGGCGAGTAAATGGGCTCGGAATGCTCGGCTTGAAAAAGGAGGTCGTCTATGCTCGAAAGCCGACAGCAAGTAGAAGTCGCTTCCTGATGTTGACCTAGGCTAAGCGAATCGTATCTTAGTACTGTTCGGCTTGCGGATAGATTTTGGTGTCGTGGTTCGCGACACTTGAAACCAATGCTGCCGGGAAAGCCCGGGAGATTTCTACCTTCCTCTGCGAATTGGATCAAATGGTCCATACGCTCACCTGCATACGAGTATCCGCAAGCCGATTCCCTTGAGCAAGCTGACCCCCGAACTCTGGCAACTGAAAACCGCCTCGGGTTTGTCCGATGTAGCTGCGGTGCTCAAAGTGAAGCCATCCGTCCTCGCATACGCTCTTTACAAGCTTCCGGACGCTGCGAAATACCGTGTCTTTAAGGTGCCGAAGAAGGGTGGTGGGTTTCGCAGGATAACCGCGCCTGAGCCTCGTCTGGCTTACATCCAGAAGCAGCTGGCAGACACTCTTTTGGCCATAGAGAGGGACTTAGAGGGAGCGCGCACCCGAGAGGAGTGTATAGTTGCCCACGGCTTCAAGAAGCAGCTTTCCATTGTTACCAATGCCGCAGTCCACCGGAACCGCCGGTTCGTCTTTAACGCCGACTTAAAAGATTTCTTCCCGTCCATCAACTTTGGCCGCGTTTACGGCTTCTTCTGCAAGAACCGCGACTTTGCGCTACGGCCTGAGGTGGCAACTGTTCTGGCGCAAATTGCATGCCATCGAAATGAGCTACCCCAGGGAAGCCCTTGTTCGCCGGTAATATCGAACTTCATTGCCAGCATCCTCGACCGGCACCTTACCAAGCTTGCGGATAAAGAGCGCTGCACTTACACCCGTTACGCAGACGATCTGACGTTCTCGACAAACGAGCAGGAATTTCCAGCGAGGATAGCGAGGCTTGTTCGCGGAAGCACGGACAAGTGGGTTGCAGGCGACGAACTGGCAGGTCGCATCGCCCGGTCCGGGTTCAAGGTGAATGAGCTGAAGACGCGGCTACAATATTCAAATTCTCGCCAGAATGTAACAGGCCTCGTTGTCAATAATAAACTCAACGTGCCGTCAGAGTACTACAAGCTTGTGCGCTCTATGTGTCTTCACCTGTTCAAGGATGGGAGCGCGTTCATCAAGGAAGAAGGGGTACAGGTGCCCATTTCAGACGAGCGGGTTCGGGGCAAACTTGCTCACCTATTTCATATCCGAGGTCTTGAAATCGGACACAAGCGGCTGCAACGTAGGGAGCAGCCGAATTACTACAAACTGTACTCGCGATTTCTTGACTACAGGTCATTCTATGGACTGTCTCAGCCGACTATTATCTGCGAGGGTAAAACCGACAACATCTACATCAAGACTGCTTTGCAAATGAAGGCAGCTAGCTTCCCGGGCCTGATCGAGGATGTCGATGGGAAGCTAAAGTTAAGGGTCCGCTTCTTCAAGTACGGCAAGGCTTCTGCCGTACTTCAAAACCTGGGGGGCGGGGCAACTCAGCTGAAGACGCTGATGCTTGAATACCAGAGCCGCATGGCCGGCTTCCAGAACGGAGCGCTGCACCCTGTCATGATGGTCTTGGATGTTGACAAGGGGACCACCCAGATCTGGACGGAACTCAGCAAAATCCTTGGCACGAAGGTGGCTGGCGAAGACCCTTACTACCACGTCTTCGACAACCTCTACATCGTTCCGGTTCCAAAAAAACCAGGCGTGGAGACCGCGATTGAAGACCTCTTTGATGCTGCGACTCTAGGTTACGTTCATGATGGAAAGACGTTCGATAAGGATTCAGACAAGGACAAGCCAGGCACCTACTCCAAGAACACGTTCGCCACTAAGGTCGTCAGAGATAACAGGTCAACCATTGATTTCTCGGGCTTCGAGCCGCTGTTGAAGGCTTTCGAGGATGTTCAGGCCCACTATGCTTCGCGAGTATCCGCTTACCCTGGCCTGTCGCCGGCCGTTCCAGTCGCGTCGCCTGTGCTTGTTCCTTAGTCGAGATCAATACGCCAGAACACTCCCAAAGTTTCGCTTAGAAAAGGGTCTGCAGCCAATCGCCCAAGCGGGATAGAGGCGCGCGTATGCCTCCACGGTTCGACCAGTACGTTGCAGCGGCCTGGACAAAGCCGGTGAACAGGATCGCCGCGGTAAGCAGGACAATCCGCCGCTGCTGCTTCGATCCTTCCGAGAACCTTCTCTCTTCAAGATCATACTGATGTAAAGTGGCGAGAGCCTGCGGTGCCAGCTTGTAGTCGCCGTCCACTTTCTCCAAGTCCTTGTTATGGCAGCACCATGTCGTAGTGGGACATGGTTTCGATGGCCTGCGGGTGCAGCATCGACCTCATGAAGTTGGACTCGTTCATCAGCCGGAAGCTGCTCGTTTTGTAAGCCTTCTTCTTCTCGGTCTGCTGGATGATGTGGCGCAATAGTTCGTAGCGCTCTTTGCGGCTCAACGGCCGGAGATTGTAAAGCGCCTGTGTCAGGTCTTCCTTGCTGCGCGCGTAGATCGGGTAACCTGTCAGCCATTTCAGGATGAAGATGCCTGGCGTCTCGCTGGTGATGCGGTACTTCCGGTAGTAGTGCGCGATCCAGAGCCGGTATTTCGGGAATTCAGCCGTAAGAAGCTCCCGTTCCTCCAGCCGCTCCCGCGCCTCGTTGAACGGCAGAACCCATGCCCCGCCTGGCGTCATTCGTAGCACCAGAAAGCCAGCATCACTGCCGTGCTCGAAAAGCCTAACCTCGTAGAAGTTGTGCCGGTTGGCCTCTTCCCCGCTCAGGGTGAAGCGGGAGGGAGCCGGCCGGCGCATCGCTAGCCGGATGGCTGTCCCATAGAGGAAGGTTTGGAGGCAAGTTGCCAATGAACTTCCATTCAAATCAGACCAAGGTGCTTCGCAACCTGCAGGTACTTGGAAAAGTCGAAAGGCGGACACTTCGCGATGGTGCGGCAGGGATGTGATGACGGCTCGAAGTCATTCGAACCGAATACGCGTGCAGCAGCCGCGACATCGGCATCACTTTCGAAGATGAGATGACTGCCGGTCAACCAGCTTTGTATCAAACACTGAGTTCTCGTCGCCGTATCCTCTCGGGTTCGAGACGATGCGTGTGTCGCCGGCCTTGTAGTCGCAACTGTCGTGCATTTGACCGTGTATCCAGAGCGATGGTGAGCATTGTTTGATGAAACCGGATAAATCCGAAGCATAGGCGGCACTTGTCAGGTCGCCCTTGAAGCGCTCCAGAACTGAGCAGGGATGCGGCAAGTGACGCGTGACGACCACTGTCGGAACAGGATTCGTGCCGAGTTCACGTGAAATGTTTGCCTCGAATCCTGATAGAGCCTGTAGGCATGAACAGGAAGGTATCGCTGCCAGGTTCTCTTCTGCCAAGCGATCTTTCGGTAGTCATTCATCCTTGCACGCGCATGGTCCATGGCTGGTTCATGCGGTCCTTCGATACGGAAGTCCGTCCATAAGGTGGTGCCGGTGAACCTTGTGCCACCAATAGTCACCTCATCGTTTTCGAGAAAATGGACGCCTGGGGAATCCTTGGCTGCCGCACGCACGGCCTCCAGGCCTTCCTTGATGGAGCCCCTGTAGAACTCGTGGTTTCCGGCGACATAGACGCAAGGCATGGACGGCGCGATGTGCTCGGCCAGCCAGCGCACGCCGTGGTCGATGCCGCGGCAGAGGTCCCCTGCGACGATGCAAACATCTGCATCGGGGGGCTCAAGGGGTGACCTTAGGGGCGCATACTCAAGGTGCAGGTTGGAAAGGATCCACAACTTCATTCCTTAGTAAAATGCTTTGTGTCCGCGAGCACGCGATCCAGTCCCGGACCTTCAAGCGTGCCGTGGAGAAGCAAGGACTCGGCAAGGTGCTCAATCGCCCTGCGCTGCTTGGCGACCATCTTTCGCGCTGCCTTGTAAGCGGCCTCGAGACGGGCGTGAACGCTCTCTGCTAGATCGAGGTCGATAGCCAGCAAGTGCTGCGGATTGGGTGTGGCCCTGTAAAGCAGCGGCCATTTCTGCCCGAATCCCATGGTGGCTTCCATGTCGAACGCGATCTGCGTCGCGACAGCTTGGTCGCTTGTCTGTCCGTCGCCGCCGCCGCTTGCCCCTACCGTGCCGATGATCTCCTGCTCTCCGGCACGCCCGGCAAGCGTTGCGACCAATACGGCCGTAAAGAACTCCTCGGTCTGTTCTTGCAAGACGCCATCTTCCCAGGCGACGTATGCTCCTTCGGGAGCCTCGATCGTGATCTTCGTGATGTTGCCGAGTCCCAGGTAAAGCCTGATCACCGCGTGGCTGGCCTCATGGATCGCCATCCGGAAGATGAGATGCTTACTCGGCCTCAATCTGGTGCGCCCCGGCTTATCGTTGTCAACAATGCGGCCTGGAACGCTGTTATCACTAGATGCCAACTCAGCAGCCTGGGTGAGCTTGCAGTGAAGGAAACCTTGAAGGGCGTTCCCGTTGGTATTGCAGAGGTAGGCTGCAGATGATGGCATGGGCGCTTCCGTTCTCAGGTTGAATGCTTGCTCGGGTATTTTGGCGGCTACGATCCGATTGATGGCAGCGTCCTCAATCAAAGCGGCGCAGGCGGGTTGATCGACCGCATCAGTGCTCGGATCGCTCACCTTCGCGGAACTCGATGAGCTGTTCGATGATGCGCTGCAGCCGGCGGATGGAGCCCCCGCCCCAAGCTGAAGCGACCGCTTCCAGTTCGAATGCTTCAATTGGCGTCACCCAGCGGATCGTGACCGAGGTCGGCGTAGAGCCGTTCCATTATGGGGACTGCAAGAGCGGGAAGATGTTGCAGTCCAGGCTCCGGAAAGCGGAGGACCCTGCACCTGTCCCGCAGAACGCCAAGTGTCGGCGCTATCTCGTTCGCCGTCATAAGCCACGAAACGTGCGATAGATCGCAGTCCGCTGGATGTAGGGATCGTGACATCGGGCAGGCAAGCGATTGAGGGTGCAAGGTCCGGCGCAAGGTGCTTCCTGAGCCGACGCCCCAGACGATCGGCGAATTCGCCGATATCCTCGGAAAGGCTTTCCCGAAAAAACACCATTCCCCGCAGTAGCTCCCCCTTGGTTGGCAGCCGTTGGCTGGCGGCCGCCAGCTTTTTGCGGCGCTCGAACTTCTGATTGCTTGCGGAAAACTCTTCGGTCATTCCGCGCTCACGAGTGGCTGCGGTTGTGACCAACGGGTCGGCCGAGCTGATACCAGCGAGAGAACGTGCGGGCCCAGGTCTGGTCTTCAGACAGAAGCCAAAGGTCTGAGGTGGTGATGGGCCTGGTGTCTCCGAGCAGCGTCGGGTGACCTGACGACAACCCAGCCAAGCAAGGGGTTCCCCTTTGCGTAAGGATCCATCTGTCAAGAACTGGAACCGTCTCTTCACAGAGGTGGCTCGGATGAACACCTCGCTGAACCGCTTTTATGTCCGCAACCAGCATCGACAGCTTAGCTAGCTCATAGCTGAAGCGTTCATTGTGTTCTTGGCTGAGCAGCTTGAACGTCACCATGGCGAGTCTCCGCAGGAGTAAGGAGCGAGGTCAAATTGAATCCTTGATCGGATCTGCCACAGCCATACGGCGCCTGCAGTGCGGGCGTCTAGACGCCCCATGCACTTTCTTGATCGGCTAAGCCGGCTGATGTTGGCAATGACACTGGCAACCATCAAGTCGCGCGGGTAAGAGCAGCCCCATGAAAGCTCCCTACCAACTGCTACGAGCGGCTCGCGCAGCACTTGGCATCGAACATGTTGCCCTGGCCGAGAAGGCTGGGGTCAGCAAGCGGACACTGGTGCGGATCGAAACGCTTCAGATTGTGTCAGAGGAAACCCGGGAGCGAGTACAGGCCGCTTTGGAAGCGGAGGGTATTCAATTCTTTTCCGGTGCAGACAGCCTAAACCCGGGCATAAGCCTTAGCCAGGACATACTGGACCAACCCACAATTCGGAGACGTAAGCCCAGTAAGACCGTGAATAGTAATGGTTAGACAGGAGCCAGAAAATTACAGCTCGTCTGAGACTGACACGGCTGCTCAAACACGGTTTAACAATGGTGATTTCGTGAATGCTGCTGCAAGCCTTGAAGGGCCGCGTTGGTGTTCCGCCGCGACTAATTCTCCAGGCTGGCGGCCTCCCCGTCCTCTTAGCAGGCTTCTGTAACTAAACGCTGATGAAGCGACACATGTCTGGATGTTCTTGAATACCTCCCTAGTCGATCCGCATGCGGGGACGGCTACAGCGCTGTTGAGGGCGCGCCGCCCCCGCACGCTAGCCGCTTGTGCCGAGGATCACCGGCATTCCCACCAAAAAAAACTTGGTAACTGTTGGTAGGGACCAAGTGGGTGGTAAAAGGACGGCGCCCTCTCACGGCGCAAACAGGGGTTCGATTCCCCTTGGGCGTACCACCTCTTCTCCCTATTCAATCCGATCAAGCCTTGGTTTCCAAGGCTTGCGCCACCGTGTTCACGGCGTTTGCTTCGGCGTCCGCTTGGGCTGCATAGCGCTGTGCCAGAAGGGCGCAGACGAAGAGCTGGATCTGGTGGAAGATCATCAGCGGCAGCACGACCAGGGATACGGACTGTCCGGCAAACAGGATGCCGGCCATGGGCACGCCGGTGGCCAGGCTTTTCTTCGAGCCGCAGAACAGGATGGTGATCTGGTCTTCGCGGCTGAAGCCGAGCAGTTTCCCCAGCAGGGCCGTGATCGCCAGGATCAAAGCGAGCAGAAAGCAGGCGGTGGCCAGGATCCAGATGAGGTCGGTGCCGTCCACATGCGACCACACGCCCACCACCATACCTTCGCTGAAGGCAGCATAAACCACCAGCAGGATCGCGCCGCGATCGGTGAACTGCGTCATGCGGGCATGGCGCTGCAGGAACTTGCCGATGAGCGGGCGGCACAGTTGGCCGATTGCGAAGGGTAGTAGGATCTGGAGGGCAATGTCGCCGACCGAACTCAAATCGAAGCTTTCGCCACCCTGGCTGCCGATGATCAGGCCGACCAGAAGCGGTGTCACGAAGACGCCGGCGAGGTTGGACAGGCTGGCGCTGGTGATGGCGGCTGCGACATTGCCTCTGGCGATCGAGGTGAAGGCGATGGAGGACTGCACGGTCGACGGCAGCAGGCACAAAAACAGGATGCCGAGCACCAGATCATCCGGCAGATGGCCGCGCAAGACATGCGAGGCGATCAGCCCGAGAACGGGAAAAATGCCGTAGGTGCAGATGAAGACGAGCGATTGCAGCCGCCAATGCAGCAAGCCGGACGCAACGGCTGAAGGCGACAGCTTGGCGCCATACAGAAAGAACAGCAGCGCAATCGCCGCAGTCACGACCCAGTCGAGCAAATCGGCTGCATCGCCGCGCGCGGGCAGCAGGGCTGCCAGGAGCATCGCTCCCAGAAGCATGATCAAGAACGGGTCGAGAAGGATCTTGCGGAGGAGCATTTGCATGAGAGGCGGGCTTTCGAGGAATCGAACGGCCCACACTATGGCATCATTCCCAGCCCATTGCAGGGGCAGACGGGGAAGGATGGATCGTCCAGCTGCGCCCAGTCATCGCAGAGTTGCACCGGCCGCGATGGAGCGGCCGGTGTAAGAGTTGGTCGATTACCGTGCAGCAGCGATGCCGGCCACGACACCCGTCGCCAGGGTGATCAGCAGGTAGTCATTGTCGACCTTGACCCAATGCTGGCCGCGACCCGGAGCGCGCAGACCGTGGCGTTTATAGTCGCGGATGGCCGCGCGCTTGCGCCAATCGGATACACGCTCGCCGCGCTTCCAGCTGTGGCGCTTGGCCTCCTGATGCTTCTTCTGGCTGTAATGGTGACCCTGGCGTGTATCCTGGTGACGGCTCTGCGCCTGAGCGACGGGAACAGCGAGCATGGCAACGG
This sequence comes from Tianweitania sp., assembly GCF_032053605.1. Classification (NCBI taxonomy): domain Bacteria; kingdom Pseudomonadati; phylum Pseudomonadota; class Alphaproteobacteria; order Hyphomicrobiales; family Phyllobacteriaceae; genus Tianweitania; species Tianweitania sp. Next base: position 7,819 of record NZ_DAMBUH010000026.1, on the reverse strand, counting down.
CCGCGGTAGACAGAACGAGACGCTTGAAAATCTTTGACATGAGAAACTCCTTGAACTCAACGCATGCTTTTTGAGCCCGTGCTGATGAACGAGGTGTGAATGACTGCATTACAAATCTGTAACGGAATCAGAGGCTTGACTTGCCTCTTCCTGCTTCTAGGAAGCGCCATCCTTCGCTTAAGAAAAAGCTTAGCTGGCTTTCAGGATGGTCTGCTCTAAGGCTGCCTGGCTGGGCTTGAACGGGCCGTCGAAAGCCAGGGGGCAGCGATGGCGCACCGCGCTGATGGCGATCAGCTGAACCAGTTCTTCATCCGTGTGTTCGCAGTCCGACACGGTTTCGCGCAGATGTGCAACGGCGGCCTTGGTGGAAAGCGGGCGTGACGAGGTACGGCGCAGCAGGATGTAGGCTTCGGTAACCGACCAGGCCGACTGCTCATTTGTGGACGACATGAATGCGGAGCTCCCCTCGAACGCCGCTCATTTAGGAAGCCAACCTTCTTTTTCGTAGGGCAGACGATGCGCAAAAAGGGAGGTCTGCTGACACCAAGAGGGGGTAGCCTGGCGGATAACCGTCCAAAGTCCACACGCAAGGCGCCTCTGCCCCTTTTCGCGCGCTTGAAGCGGCTGCATCTCATCCATGACAGCCATAACAGGGGGGAATGACCCGGTTGACGCTGCGTCGCTGATGACAGGCTGGGGCTCAGCGCCTAGCTTGTTTCACCATGACCCGCCACATGACGCTGACCCCCGAGCTTGTTGCCTTGAGCGTTCGTCCCGAGCCGGAGCTTGCTCCCGAGCCCGGCATGACGCTCTTGTCCGATGATGAGCTCGATGCGATGGCTCGTCGCTACGATGCGGAATGCGGCGATGATCCGTTGTGGGTCTTTGCTTACGGCTCGCTGATCTGGAAGCCGGACTTCGATGCCACCGGCCACATGCGGGCGAGCGCCTATGGCTGGCATCGCTCCTTTTGTTTGATCATGCGGGGATGGCGCGGCACGCCGGAACAGCCGGGCTTGATGATGGCGCTGGAGCGCGGCGGGCGCTGCGATGGCGTGATCTATCGCATCGCCGAAGACGACCGCGTGAGCCAGATCCGGCGCATGTTGTGGCGGGAATTGCGCTACCACCAACACGCTCACATGATCCGCTGGATCACGGTAGACACAGACAAAGGCAAGATGCGCGTTCTGGCGTTTTGGGCAGGACCGACTGGGGAAAACACGGCACGCAAGCTGCCGCTGGCCGACGTCGCCGTGATCCTCGCCCGCGCCTGCGGCCATGCGGGGTCCTGTGCGGAATATCTCTACAACACCGTCGCCCACCTGGAAGCCTTCGGCATCCACGACCGCAATCTCTGGCGGTTGCAGGATCTGGTGGCGCAGGAACTGCGGCAGCTGCATCCCGCTGCTGCTGCTTGAACCAGGCTAGTCGCGCAGGGAAGACAGGTCGGCCGACAAGCGGAAGCGGAAGCCGTCGGGCGCGTAAACCGAGTCGCTGCTGCAACGGATCGCGCCGGCCAGACCGGCCTTGATGAGGCGGCTGCCGGAACCGGTGGTGGTCGGCTCCGAAACAAGCGGGCCGTCGCGCTCGATCCAGTCGAGAACGAAGTGCTCGACATCGTCGCGCATTTCCGCATTCCAGCTGAGATCGATATGGCCATCTTCCACCGAAAGCGCGCCGTGCTTGAAGGCGTTGGTGGCAAGCTCGTGCAGGATCAGCGACAAGGACAGGGCCTGCTTGGAGCCGAGTGCAATGGCCGGCCCTTGGATCGTAAACTGCTTGTTGCGTTTGTCGCTATGCAGATTGACGACCGCATCGGCGATCTGTGTGACGCCCGTGCGCCCGCCTACGCCAACCTGGATCATGTCATGCGCGCGTCCCAGAACCTGGATGCGGTCGCTGATGCTCTTGCGCGCGCCGGGCAGGTCCACGGCCGAGCGCATCGTCTGCGAAACGATCGCCTGAACCATGGCCAGCTGGTTTTTCATGCGATGCGCCAGTTCCTGGTTCAGAACCTCCTGCTGGCGTTCGGACTGCACCCGATCGGTGACATCGAGAGCCTGGACGAAGATGCCGTCCACTTTTCCAGCTGGATCCCAGAGTGCTTGGTAAACGAAATCAACAACGCGCTCTTCCGGCTTTCCGTCCAACAAACGCTTCAAGGTGATCGGCATGTTGGTGCCGACATAGGTTTCGCCGGTGCGATACACCGCATCGAGCAGATCGATGAAGCCTTGTTCGGCGATCTCAGGGAGTGCTTGGCGCACGGAACGGCCAACCAGATCCTTGCGCCCGACCAGATGCTCATAAGACGCGTTGGCCATTTCGAACACGTGCTCGGGGCTGCGAAGAACGGCGACACTGCCCGGTGCCTGTTCAAAGACCTGCCGCAACAAGTCGCTTTCACGATGATGCTGGCGCCGCGCAATCACTGCCCCCGTTGTTTCTGCACAAGCGCAGAACATGCCGAGCACCGTACCGTCATCGCCACGCACCGGCGTATAGGAAAAGGCGAAATGCGTTTCTTCGGGATAGCCGTTACGGTGCATGGTGAACTGGATGTCGTCCATCTGCGTGCCGATACCTTGGTAAGCCCGCGCGAGGATCGGTTCGACGTCTTCCCAGATATCGAACCACAAGTCGCGAAGGGGCTGGCCGAGCGCGTCGGGATGGCGGTTGCCGCACATCGCAGCATAGCCGTCATTATAAAGTGTGGTCTGTTCTGGTCCCCACACGATCAGCATGGGTTGAACCGAGCCCAGCGCCAGACCGACTGTCGTGCGCAATTGCGACGACCAGCTGGCTGGAACACCGAGAGGGGATCGGGTCCAGTCAAAGCCGCGCATCAACGCGCCGCATTCGCCGCCATTTTGCAGAATGGGGTCGTCCACCCAGTCAGTCGTCGTCATCGGTGGGCGTTCATCCAGCTCCGAAGGAACTTACGTCTTAGCGTCATCCAGCGGCGGGGTCACCATCATCTGTAAGTGTCGAACCGGTCTGCCCGACAATCTCCTGACATAAAAAGCGCCCGGCTGATGAAGCCGGACGCTTTTTCACTACCCGTGATCGAGGCGATCAGACTTCGCCGAAGCGCGAGCCTTCCCGCGAGTTGTCGCGGGCGATCGAACGCTCTTCATCGTCGTCTGGCAGGGCTTCATCGGACTCCTGATAAGGATTGTCGTCATCCTGGCCGGTTACGTCCTCGGCCTCATCGTCTTCGATTTCGTCAAGCGAGACGAGGTCTTCGTCGTCGTCGAACAGATCGGCTTCGGCGAGCTCCGCATCTTCCGTGTCGATCTCGTCGTCACCCAGAAGATCGTCGTCCGCAAGTACGGCACCATCTTCGGTCCCTGCGGTGTCGGCACCGGGGAGACGATTCTCGTCGCCAGGCAAGCGATCTTCGTTCAACGCATCGTTTCGGCGATTATCTTGGTCGGCCATGGTGGTCTCCTTCCCGAGACATGTTGATCGAACCTAGAACCATTCTGGTGACGGTTTGTTGCGGCAGCGCGACGGCATTTCTGTTTGTGTCCTGCCACTTCGGTTGGGGAACAAAGCTTTGGCCTATCCGTTTCCAGAACTTCCATTCATTGATTTGAGGACCGATCCATGCCGTCTTTCTCGAAATTCCGCGACGATCTTGGAGGCGACGTGAGCGATCAGCTTGCTTCGCTGCAGAAGGAAGTGGCAGTGCTGCGCAAGCAGGTGAAGAAGCAGTCGTCGCAGGTTTATGACGATGCGTCCGAAACCATCGCGGATCTGATCGACAGCTTCCTCACCAACACCAAGGGCGCGCGCAAGGAGCTGTATTCCAAGGCTCGTTTCGTGGAAGCCACGGCCAAGGACAACCCGGTCGCAACCGCCGTTGTCGGCTTCACCATTATCGGCCTGCTGATCGCGCTGTTTTCCTCGCGCCGCTGATCTCTGAGACTTGACCGATCCAAGCAGAAGCCGGCCTCGCGCCGGCTTTTTGCTGTTCGGCGATGAGTCCTAGACTCTGCTTGCTAAGAATTAGACGCCGCTGTTGTATCGGGCCGGCGGATGATCTTCACACATCATTAAGCCGATATAAAACTGTCATGTAACTGTTACACAGACCCCCTAAGCCTCCCCTCGCAGCCCGCGGGCAAGACGCCCCACGGTGCATCCGAATTTGACTTTATCCGGAACGGAGTAGGCTCCATGAACAAGCTTTTGCTTTCGACCGCCGTTGCGGCGATCCTCCTCGCAGGCCCAGCCTCGGCTCAGTCCCGCGACACCATCCAGATCGCCGGTTCCTCGACCGTGCTGCCTTTTGCTTCGATCGTTGCCGAAGAATTCGGCAACGCTTTCCCTGACTTCAAGGCACCTGTCGTCGGCTCCGGCGGCACCGGTGGCGGTCTGAAGCAGTTCTGTGAAGGTGTGGGCGAAAACACCATCGACATTGCCAACGCATCGCGTCCGATCAAGAAGGAAGAGATCGAGGCCTGCAAGTCCAAGGGCGTTGAGAAGATCCAGGAAGTCCAGTTCGGCTTCGACGGCATCGTGTTCGCCACCAGCAGCAACCAGGGCGATTTCAAGCTGCAGCCGGTCCACGTCTACAAGGCGATCGCCGCGCAGGTTCCGGTTGACGGCAAGATGGTCGCCAACCCCTACAAGAACTGGAAAGAGATCGACGCATCGCTTCCGGACCAGGAAATCAACGTCGCGATCCCGGGCTCCAACCACGGCACCCGCGAAGTTTTCCAGGAGAAGATGATCGCTGCTGGCTGTAAGGAAGCCAAGCTGCCGGAAATGGACAAGGAAGCCATGACCAAGGCTTGCGAGACCTTCCGTCAGGACGTGGTTGTCGAAATTTCCGGTGATTACACCGAGACGCTGGCTCGCTTGCAGGCCAATCCGTCCACCGTCGGCGTGTTCGGCCTTTCCTTCTACGAACAGAACCGCGACACGCTGAAGGTTGCCGACGTTTCCGGCGTCACGCCTTCGCTCGAGACCGTTGCTTCGGGCAAGTATCCGGTGTCGCGTCCGCTCTACTTCTACGTCAAGGGCGAGCACATCGGCACGATCCCGGGCATCAAGGAATATACCGAGTTCTTCCTGTCCGACGCCGTGACCGGCTCGGGCGGCACGCTGGAAGGCGCTGGCCTCATCCCGATGCCGGACGACAAGCGCGCCGAAGCCTTGAAGGCTTTCGAAGACGGCAAGACCGTCGCAGCGAAGTAAACTGATTGAGAAGGGCGGGGCGCATCAGCGCTCCGCCTTTTTCAGTGTCTTGCCACGCGCGCAGCTGCCAGCATTGTCTTTGCCTTAAAGCCTGGTCGCGCATAGCCGACTTGTTTTGACGTCTTTTCTGGAGTGGGTTCGTGAACAGCCTGGTCGTTGCCGCTCTGCTTCTCCTTCTCCTGGCCGCATCCTATAAGATCGGCCTTTCGCGTAGCCGCGCCGTTGCAGGCAGCAGCACGCTGAAGATGCATTCGCGCCCGAACTATCATGGTATGATGGTGGCGCTCTGGTGCCTGGTGCCAGCACTCGCCATTCTGCTTGTCTGGTTTTTTGTCGGCGACGACGTTGTTCGCACCTACACGCTGTCGCTTTTGCCGCCCGAGGTGGTGAACGGCGATCCCACGCAACTGCGCGATGCGCTTCGTCGCGTCGAGCAGATTTCCACCGGCTACGGCGTGGTTGGCGATGCCCAGCCCTACGAAAACGCCGCCGGGCAGTCCCTGCACGAATTTCGCCTGCTGACCTTCTGGGCCACTGTTGCGGTGGCGGCCGGCCTGGGCATCATCGGACTACTCGTCATGCGCGCCCGCATCGCGCCGCGGCTGCGCGCCCGCAACGAGTTCGAAGCGGTGGTGAAGGTGCTGCTGGCGATATGCTCGGGTATCGCGATCCTCACCACGGTCGGCATCATCGCCTCCCTTTTGCGCGAGGCGCTGCACTTCTTCTCCTTCATTTCGCCGATGGACTTCTTCTTCGGCACGGTATGGGCGCCGCGCTTTTCCGCGACGGCGGGCGGCGACTACGGCCAATACGGCCTGCTGCCGCTGCTGTGGGGCACGATCATGGTGTCCACCATCGCCATGCTGGTCGCCATTCCGCTCGGTCTGATGTCGGCGATCTACCTGGCCGAATATGCGCCGCGCAAAGTGCGCGCCTTTGCCAAGCCGATGATTGAGATCCTCGCCGGCATTCCCTCGATCATCTACGGCTTCTTCGCCCTGGTCACGCTCGGACCGGCCTTGTCGACGATCGGCGACATGATCGGCGTGCCGATCCGCGCCACATCAGCCCTGACGGCGGGCATCGCGATGGGCATCATGATCATCCCCTTCGTGTCTTCCTTGTCGGACGACATCATCAACCAGGTGCCGGGCGCCATGCGCGACGGGTCGCTCGGCATGGGCGCCACAAAGTCCGAAACCATCCGGCGCGTGGTTCTGCCCGCAGCACTGCCGGGCATCGTCGGCGCCTTTCTTCTGGCCGTGTCCAAGGCCTTCGGCGAAACCATGATCGTGGTTCTGGCCGCCGGCAACGCGCCGATCCTTCGCTTCAATCCGTTCGAGGCGACGTCCACCGTCACCGTGTCCATCGTCAACCAGCTGACCGGCGACACCAACTTCGCCAGCCCGCAGAGCCTCGTCGCCTTCGCGCTCGGCCTGACGCTGTTTGCCATGACGCTCTGCCTCAATGTCATCGCGCTCTATGTCGTGCGCAAATATCGGGAGCAGTACGAGTAAGATCATGACCGTTTCCGCTGTGTCCTCTCCCAAGTCATCGGCTGCCGCCAGCTCGCCCAACCGCAGCCGCATCCAGGCCAGCCTGAAGCGCCGGCGTGGTGCCGAAACCCGCTTTCGCTTCTACGGCATCGCCTCCGTCACAATCGCCATCGGCTTCGTGATCTTCCTGTTCGGCACGATCCTGCATGATGGCGTGCCGGCTTTCTGGCAGCCGGTGGTGAAGGTCGATGTGACCTTCGATCCGGCGGTCATCAAGGTCGAGCCCAAGCCAGTCCAGCAGCCCGACCAGTCGCCCGCCGCTTTCCAGCGTGCGAACCTGGATTGGCAGCGCAAGGTGTCGCTGTTGAACTGGAACCGCATCGTGGAAAACAGCGTCCGCGCTGAAGCCCCCGATGTTCAGATGACGCCGCGCGACATTCAGGCGATGATCTCGCAGAACGAGCGCTATCGTTTGCGCAACATGTTCGTCGAGAACCCGGATCTGCTCGGCAAGACCGTGCCCGTCGAGCTGCTTGCCTCGGCCAATGTGGATGTCTGGCTGAAGGGCGACATCGATCGCTCGATCGCCAGCGACCGACAGCAGCTTCCGGAAGCCGCGCGCACCTTGGCCGATCGCTTCTATGAAGACGGCCGCATCCGCATGGCGTTTGCATCCGTGCTGTTCACCAATACCGATTCCCGCAATGCCCCGGCCGAAGCCGGCCTGCTCGGCGCCTTTATCGGTTCGCTCTACATGATGATCATCGTCATCGTGCTGGCGGTTCCGGTTGGTGTGGCCAGCGCGATCTATCTCGAAGAGTTTGCACCGAAGAACAAGTTGACCGACCTGATCGAGGTCAACATCAACAACCTCGCTGCCGTGCCGTCCATCGTGTTCGGTTTGCTGGGTGCCGCGGTCTTCATCAATTACTTCCACCTGCCGTTGTCGGCGCCGCTGGCCGGCGGTCTCGTTCTCAGCCTGATGACGCTGCCCACCGTGATCATCGCGACGCGTGCGGCGCTGCGCGCCGTGCCGCCTTCGCTTCGCCAGGCAGCGCTCGGCCTCGGCGCGTCGCGGACGCAGACCGTGTTCCACCACGTTTTGCCCGTCACTT
>NZ_DAMBUH010000025.1:26286-43164 GCF_032053605.1 Tianweitania sp. | reverse complement strand
CCGCGCGCAAACCTGCTCACTTCGCAGTCCGGCGGCTCCGGCGAAATAGCCGCCTATCTCGCTCGCAACCCTGACCAGACCGATCACTTCGGCCTCACGCTCAATGCGGACTCCACGCTGGGCCGCGCCATGCCGTGCCTGATAGGGCAGGGCGGGCGCGAACAGGCCTTTGCCGCCACGCGCAGCATTCTCATCACGCTCTGCCTGCGGCGATCCTCGGCGAACTCGGTGCCGACACAAAACCTCTGCTCGACGTGCTGGAAACCGGCGATTCGCTCGGCTTTGCTCCACCGAAGGAAGCCATCGAGCACCTGCGAACCTGCTCCCTTCTTGTTCTGTCCGGTCGCGCCCAGCCGCACAGCGCGCTGGAAGCCGCAGCGCTCACCTTCACCGAACTGGCGCGTACGCCGTCCCTTGCGCTGGAACTCGGCCAGCTCCTGCATGGCCCGATGGAGATGCTGCGGCCCGACATGGCGCTGATCCTGGCGCGGCCCGTTGGCCCCGATGCGGCAGCGATCACGCGGGTTGCGGAAGCTGCTGTCTCATACGGCCTGACGCCGATCCTGTTCGACTTCGGTGCGCAGCCTCCCGTGGATGGCGCGATAACGATCCCCTTGCCCGAACAAACCGGCCTCGCTGCCGTCGTCACCCTGCTCCCAGCCGTGCAGCGTCTTGCGATCGAAGCATCTGCCGCCCGGATCGGCGAAGGCTTCGGCGCGCCTCTTCGTTCGTCAAAGGTTACGGACGGCGAGGCGCCATGACAACGCCGGGGCTGCTCGTGCTCGGTAATGCCAATGTCGACCTCGTTCTCGGCGAAGTCGATGGCTGGCCGGCGATCGGCACGGAAGTGGTGGTGGAGCGCTCGGAACAGCGCGCCGGCGGCTCGGCCGGCAACACCGCGCTGGCGCTAACTGGCCTCCGCATTCCGCATCGCTTCATCGCCTCCGCCGGCACGGACCCGAACGGCCTCTGGCTTCGCGCACAGTTCGATCCGGTGAGCAGTGTCTGGATCGACGACGCGGCCGACACGACGCTGACGGTCGGCATCGTCCACAAAGGTGGCGACCGCGTTTTCTTTACCACGCCCGGCCATCTGCAAAGCGCGAGGCTGGACGATCTTCTCTCTCGGATGCCCGAAGCGCCGCATGGCCACGCTTATGCCATTCTCTCCGGCGGCTTCCTCATGCCGGCCATCGCCGCAGGCACCGTGTCGCTTTTGCAGGAGCTCAAGGCCAAAGGCTGGCGCACTGCGACCGATCCGGGCTGGCCGGTGGAAGGCTGGACCGATGACAATCGCATCGCCTTTCAGACTTGGCTTGAAGCCACCGACATCGCCTTGATCAATGCCGAGGAAGCCAAGGGCTTCACCGGCTTCGATGGCCTCGATGCCGCCGCTGAAACGCTGGTGAGCACCCTTCAGGCCGATCAGCTTCTGGTCATCAAGCGCGGCCCGGATGGCGCTTCCGCTTACACGCAGGACGCCATCACCCACGCCCGCGCGCCGGAAGTTACTGTCATCGACACGGTCGGCGCGGGCGACACGTTCAATGCCGCATTCCTGGCCGGCTTGAGCGAAAACAGCACGATCGAAGCAGCCCTCGAACGCGGCGTCGCCACGGCCGCGCGCGCCATCTCCACCTTCCCGCGCCGCTACGCCTGACCCGGCTCGGGGAGGAACGTTTCCGCCGTCAGCGTCTCGCGCAGCATGGTGGCGCGGTCGCGGATCTGCTGCAGCTCTTCAGTATCCTTGCGGGCGAGGTTCATGTAGGGACCACGCATGCGTGTATTGCCGGCAAGCCGTTCCTGGTGGCGGGCGAGAAAGTCCCAATAAAGCGTGGTGAAGGGGCAGGCCCGGTCGCCGGTGCTTTGCTGCGGATCATAGCGGCAGCGCCCGCAATGGTCGCTCATGCGGTCGATATAGGCACCGGACGCGCAATAAGGCTTAGTGCCCATCACGCCGCCATCGCCATGCTGGCTCATGCCCAGCGTGTTCGGCAGCGACACCCAGTCGATCGCATCCCAGAACATCGACATGTGCCAGCGATGCACATCATAGGGTTGCACGCCGAGCAGCAAACAGAACTGCCCCAGCACCATCAAGCGCTCGATATGGTGGGCATAGGCATGGTGGATCGTATGGCTGATCGCTTCCGCCAGACAGCGCATGTCGGTTTCGCCGGTCCAGTAAAAGCGCGGCACCGGCAGATCGGCGTCGAGCGCGTTTCGCTCGGCATAATCCGGCATCAGGTGCCAATAAATGCCGCGCACCCATTCACGCCAACCGAGTACCTGCCGCACGAACCCCTCCACCGCGTTCAGCGCCGCGTTCGAAGGATTGGCCAGAACCGCATCTAGTACCTCGCGCGGGTTGAGGAGATGCAGGTTGAGCGGCCCGGATAAAACGGAATGGAACAGGAAAGGCTGTCCGCCCGCCATCGCATCCTGATAGCGGCCGAACTCGGGCAGGCGGTAGCGCACGAAGTCGTCCAGCGCTTGCAACGCGTGCTCCCGCGTCACCGGCAGGTCGAAGCGTGCCAGTGATCCGGGATTGTCGGGAAAGCAGCGCTCCACCAGCGCCAGCACGTCCTCAGTGATTTCATCCGGCTTGAAGGCGGGCTTGGGCGGCAGCAGCGGCGGGCCGTTGCGGCCAAAGCTCTTGCGGTTATCCTTGTCGAAATTCCACTGGCCGCCAACCGGCTTGTCGCCGTTCATCAGAATATCGTGCTTCACCCGCATGGCACGGTAGAAGGTCTCCAGAATCATCGTCGGCTGCTCTTCGCGCATGGCGACGAAGTCTTCGCGCGAACACAGGAAGTGTCGGTCTTCGCGAAATTCGATCGGCAGATCGAGCGCTTCTAGGCTTTCGCGCACGCGGTAATCGCCGGGCTCCAACACGATCACCGCACCGTCCGGCTTGATCTGCCCGAACCGCCGCTGCACCTCGCCGGCAAAGCTGCCGACGTTCCCGGGCTCGTCCAGCTCAGAATAAAGCACCGTCCGCCCGAGCGCTCGCTGCTCTTCGCAGAAGTGCCGCATGGCCGCAAAGAAGAAGGCGATGCGGCGCTTGTTCTGGGGGATGTTGTCGGCTTCTTCCCGCAGCTCCATCATCAGGATGATGTCGTTGACCGGGTCGAAGCCATCGAACGCCGCAGACTCGCCATCCAGCTGGTCGCCCATCACCAGAACGAGGTTGCGCGGCGGCCTGACTTTCTTGCGGATCAAGGAGCGTCCTCGGGCGGTGACGATGCGCGTTAAGGGGAGAGTGGGCGGGGTGGTTCCGGTCGGGCGCGACTCTCTTGCCAGCCCCGGCTGTGTTCACATAAGGCAGCCGGAGGAGGACTGCCATGCGTCAGGACGAACATCATGAGATCGAAGTCGCCGGCGTCAGCCTGACGCTCGACCTCACAAACGGTCATATCGCTTCGCTCGAGGTGGAGCAGGACGGCCGCGTGCTCACCCCGCTGCACCGCGCGCCTTGGATCGACAGCGGCGAAGCAATGCCGGAGGGAACGCCGAGCGGCCTCGCGCGGCTGTCAGGCGATTTCCTCTGCGCGCCCTTTTCGCGCAACGACGTGGAAGAAGCGCCGGGCCACGGCTGGACGGCGAACGCGCCCTGGTCGCTTGTCAGCGATGAGCGGATTAGCGGCGGCCGGATCTCGACCTTCCGGCTGAGCCGCTCGGTATTCGGCGCCACCGTTGAAAAGCGCATCACCCTGCGCGACGGCCAGCCCTTCATCTATCAGGAACACCGCTTCCTCGGCGGGCAGGGCGGCATCTCCGTTTCGCACCACCTTATGACGCGGATGCAGGCGGGCGGTCTGCTTGGCTTCTCGCCTAAACGCTTCGCCCTTACGCCCGACACCCCCTTGGAGCCGGACTCTTCGCGCGGCCGTTTTGCCTTGGCCTATCCCGCACAAGCCGATCTCACCGTCTTTCCGCTGGCCGATGGCGGCACCACCGATCTGCGCATCTATCCGCCTGCCGAACGTCACGAAGACTTCCTCACCCTCGCGGAAGCGGAAGGGTCGGCGCTGGGCTGGACCACGATCAGCCGTCATGCCGAAAGGGACATGCTGATCGTCCTGAAGCAGCCGGACGTCCTGCCGGTGACCATGCTCTGGATGTCCAACGGCGGCCGCGATTACGCGCCTTGGAACAGCCGCCACGTCGGCGTTCTCGGCATCGAAGACGCCCGCGCCAGCGCATCCGGGCACGCGGCTTCGCTGGGTGAAAATGCCCTGACGCGGCAAGGCATCCCGACCGCTTTTCCCCTCAGCGACGGCGACGTGGTCGTGCGCCAGGCCTTCGGCGTCACGCCGTTGGCCGACACGTACAACCCGGTCGGTAGCGTGGAAGCGAAGAGCGGTACGCTGGCCGTCACCTTTGAGAACGGCGCGCAGACAACACTGCCCTACGACGACGCTTTCCTGCGCTAGGCAGCAACCGAGCGCCGCCCCACGGCAGCGGCGAGTTCGCGGATGCCGGGTTCGATCTGCTGCAGCCCGATGGAGGAAATGCCGAGCCGCATGAAGCGCTTCGGCTTGTTTTCGCCGACAAAGAAGCGCTCGCCCGGTTCCACCAGCACGGAGCGGGCCGCCGCTGCTTCAGCCAGCGCTCGCGTGTCGATGTCCGACGGACCTTCCAGCCACAGCGACGTGCCGCCGGCCGGATCATGCGTCTGCCATTCCGGCAGGAAGGCGGAGGTCGCCTGCACCAAACGGCGGCGGCGCTCCTCATAGGCATGCGACATGCGCCGCACCAGCGCTTCATGGTGGCCGAGCGACAGGAACAGCGCCACCGCCCGCTGGTTGTTGGCCGGCGGATGGCGCATCATGAAGCGCCGAAGCGCCCGCAATTCGGCGATCAGATCGGCGGACGCCACGATGTAGCCGAGCCGCAAGCCCGGCGCCAAGGTCTTCGACATCGAGCCGACATAAACCACGCGGCCGGAGCGATCCAAGCTCTTCAGGGCCTGCTGCGGCGACTGGTCGACTAACTGGCTGTCGTAACCGTCCTCGATGATGATCTGGTCGTTGGCAATCGCGCTGGCGATCAGCGCCTGCCGACGCGCCTGGGTCATCGGCACCATGGTCGGGCAATGATGGCTGGGCGTGGTAAACACGAAGCCGCTGTCGTGCGGAATGTCGGACACGACAAGCCCGTCCTTGTCCACCGGCACCGGATCGATCGCCGCCCCCGCGAGCGTGAAGATCGCGCGCGCATCGGGATAGCCGGGGTTTTCCATCGCGACCCGCGAGCCCTTGCCCATTAGGAGCGTGGCCAGCATGTACAGCGCGTTCTGCGCGCCGAGCGTCACGATGATCTCATCGGGATTGGCGAAAATGCCCTTGCGCGGCAGCAAACGCGCCTGGATCTGCTCGATCAGCAACGGGTCGTCGCGATCCACCACGTCAGACGCCCAGTTGCGGATCTCAAGAACGGCCAGCGCCATGCGGTTGCATTCGCGCCATTCGGCTGTCGGAAACAGGTTCGGGTCGAACTGGCCGTACACGAAGGGATAGGTCGAGGCGATCCAGTCTTCGCGCTTGGCCGGACGCGGCATGTCGCTGGCTGCCACCCGCCGCCGTGCCTTCCAGTCGAGGCCGGCCGGCGCGATATCGGTTTTCATCGCAGGCTTGCCTGGTGTCGCCAGCACCTGTGGATTGACGAAATGGCCGCGCCGTTCGCGCGCAACGAGAAAGCCCTGGTCCACCAGCTGCTGAAACGCGATCACCACCGTGCCGCGTGCAACCCCGAGCTTGTCGGCAAGGATACGGCAGGAAGGCAGCGGCATGGACGCCGCGATCTGCCGGTCGAGAATCGCCGCCACGATCGCCTGACGAATTTGCGCCTGCAGCGTCTGGCCCGAATCGGCCGAAATACGGAACAGGCCCGACCACAGGGCGGCGTCATTGCGATGCGACATGAGAAATTCCCTCCATCCTGACGCTATGGGAGGGGGTGATCTGGATCAACCCTGGACCAATGCGCTGAGCCACCAATTCTTTTGATGCGTCCTTCAACGGCAGGAATAGGTTACTAAGCATCGCGATAAAACTGGCGCGAAGACACGAGGCCGCGCTATGCAAAATGTTGCATTCCGATGCGAACAAGGAGCGTTTTATGTCCAAGCCGCATGTTGCCGAAGCGATCGCCGCCCTGCGCAGCCATCGCGAAACCCTGCCCACCGACATGCGCGCGCTGTTTGGCGACGACGCCAACCGCTTCACCGACCTGTCCGCATCCTTCGAAGACCTGCTGCTCGACTGGTCGAAATGCGGCGTGACCACGGAAACCATGCAGCTCCTGCGCAATCTGGCGGATGCCGCTGGCGTGACTGAGCGCCGCGATGCGATGTTTGCCGGTGAGATCATCAACACGACCGAAGGCCGCGCGGTTCTCCATACCGCCCTGCGCAACGGCGGCAGCGATCCGGTCACCGTCGATGGCAAGAACGTGCTGCCGGACGTCAACGCCGTGCTGGACGCGATGGGCGCGTTCGCCGAACAAATCCGCAGCGGCGCGGCCAAGGGTGCGACGGGCAAGCCGATCACCGACATCGTCAATATCGGCATCGGCGGTTCCGATCTTGGCCCGGTCATGGCAACGTTGGCGCTGGCACCCTACCATGACGGCCCGCGCGCTCACTTCGTGTCCAATGTCGATGGCGCGCATATCCACGACACGCTGAAGACCCTCGACCCCGCTTCCACGCTGGTGATCGTAGCGTCGAAAACCTTCACCACGATCGAAACCATGACCAACGCCGCCACCGCGCGGCGCTGGATCGCCGAGGCGCTCGGCGAAGACGCCGTGCCGGATCATTTCGCGGCCGTGTCCACCGCGCTCGACAAGGTCGCGAGCTTCGGCATTCCCGAGAACCGGGTGTTCGGCTTTTGGGACTGGGTCGGCGGCCGCTATTCCCTATGGTCGGCGATCGGCCTGCCGATCATGATCGCCGTTGGCTCGCAGAACTTCCGCCGCTTCCTCGATGGCGCTTATGCGCTTGATACGCATTTTCGCGACGCGCCGGTCGAGAGCAATCTGCCGATGCTCCTTGGCCTGATCGGCTATTGGCACCGCGTGATCTGCGAATATCCGGCCCGCGCGGTAATTCCCTACGAGCAGCGCCTGCTTCGCCTGCCGGCCTATCTCCAGCAGCTCGACATGGAATCCAACGGCAAGCGCGTGACGCTTGAAGGCGAGCCAGTGCAAACGCCGACCGGTCCGCTGGTTTGGGGCGAGCCCGGCACCAACGGTCAGCACGCTTTCTTCCAGCTGCTGCATCAGGGTACGGACGTCATTCCGGTCGAGTTCATCATCGCCGCGCAGTCGCACGAGCCGGACCTCAAGACCCATCAGGACCTCTTGATCGCCAACTGCCTGGCGCAGTCGGAAGCCCTCATGCGCGGCCGCACGCTGGAAGAAGCCACGGCCCAGCTGATTAAGAAGGGCACGCCGGCAACGGAAGCGGCCAAGCTCGCGCCGCACCGCGTTTTCCCTGGCAACCGGCCGTCCCTCACCATCGTACACAAGGGTCTCGATCCTTACGCGCTCGGTCGCCTGATCGCGCTTTACGAGCATCGCGTCTTCGTGGAAGCCGCTTTGTTCGGCATCAACGCCTTCGACCAGTGGGGCGTGGAACTCGGCAAGGAACTCGCCACCGCCTTGCAGCCGGTGATCGAGGGCAAGGCGGATACGGGCGATCGCGACTCCTCCACCGCCGGCCTCGTTGCCGCTATCGCTGCGTTGCGCGGCTGAGGACTTCGGGAATGGCAATCAAGGCGATCCTGTTCGACAAGGACGGAACCCTCATCGACTTCGAAGCCACGTGGCGCGCAATTGCCGAAAACATGGCGATGAAAGCCGCCGATGGCGATCGGACAGAAGCTGACCGCCTGCTGGCTGTCGCCGGCTATGACGCGGAAAACCGCTGCTTCAAGGCCGACTCCGTGTTTGCGGCGGGTACCAATGCCGAACTCATCCAGCTTTGGTATCCCGAAGCCGACGTCGAAGAACGTCATGCGCTGGTTGCCAGCTACGACCTTTTCACGGCTGAGGAAGGCGCAACCCACGCCGTTGCGCTCGACGGCGTGAAGGAAGCCCTGGCGGCCCTGCACGAAAGCGGCATCAAGCTCGGCGTCGCCACCAACGATTCCACGCTCGGTGCGGAAAAGACGCTGCTGGCGCTCGGCATCGCGCAAATGTTCGCTGCGGCTTACGGATATGATGCGGTCGCCAATCCCAAGCCCGCGCCCGATGCGCTGCACGCCTTTGCCGACATGAACGGCTTGCGCCCCAGCGAAGTGGCGATGGTCGGCGACAACCGTCACGATCTGGAAATGGCGCGTGCGGCTGGTGCTGGTCTCGCGGTCGGCGTTCTCAGCGGCACGGGGTCTCGCAAGACATTGGGCAGCCTTGCCGATGTGATCTTGGGTTCCGTTGCCGATCTGCCGGCCTATATGCAGGAAAATCCCTGATAGCGGACCCTGACAGCGATCTGGCAGGAATGAGGTGGAAGCCGCAGGCTTCTAGCCCTTTCAGACTACTGACGCAGTTGGGCAAGCCGCTGTAGTATCCCAGGCCCCAACGGGAACAACAGTTATGATGATGCATCTGCTTGCCGCCGCATCCATCGCCCTTTCGACCGCTGCCATGCCGCCTGCCGCAAACAGCGGCGACGTGCTGGGAAAGTTCCTATGGAAGCGGCGTCTGGTGCTGGTCTTCGGTGACCAGATGAACCAGAGCGTGGCCGATCAGACCGACGATCTCCACGCCGTTCAGGCGGAAGCGGACAGCCGCGATCTCACCGTTTTGACCATCGTCGGCGGCATTGTTTCAGACAGCGGGCAGGTCGGCGGTCTGCCGCCCGCCGATGCCCTCCGCCGTCGCTTCCGCGTCGACGATCAGGACAGGTTCACGGTCATCCTCTTGGGCAAGGATGGCCAGGAAAAGCTGCGCGACAGCAAGCCCGTAACCTCAGACGCGCTGTTCGAACTGATTGATTCCATGCCGATGCGGCAACGGGAAGCCCGCGAGAGCGATTAAGGTCGTGAACACATGGTGGTTATCCGGACGAGGGTAATCTTGGCGCCTAGGGACCCCCACCCCTAACCCCTCCCCTCAAGGGGGAGGGGAATCGCTGGCGACACCGCATTCGAGAACGTGACTTTCCCCCTGCAATGTGCCCCTTACCCTCCGATGAGCTTTGGCTGAGTCCGGCAAAACTAATCAGCGGTCAGCATCTCTTTCCAGATTTGCATGGCCGACAAACCCAGCCACCCAACCTCCCCCATGAGGGGAGGTCGAACCGAAGGTTCGGGTGGGGGTAATCTTGGCGCCGACGGAACTATCCGTTCACCGACGCGCTCTAATCCCTGAGATCACGCCGCAGGATCTTGCCGACGGCTGTTTTCGGCAAATCCTCGCGGAACTCGAAATGGCGCGGCCGCTTGTAGCCCGTGAGGTTCTCGCGGCAGAATTCGCGCAATTCCTCTTCACTGAGGCTCTCGTCCTTTTTCACCACGAAAAGCTTCGGCACTTCGCCGGACTTCTCGTCCGTCACGCCGATCGCCGCCACTTCCAGCACCTTGGGATGGCGCGCGACGACTTCCTCGATCTCGTTGGGATACACGTTGAAGCCGGAAACCAGGATCATGTCCTTCTTGCGGTCCACGATCTTGGTGTAACCCTGAGGGTTCATGAAGCCGATATCGCCGGACTTCAAGAAGCCGTCCGCCGTCATGACCTTGGCGGTTTCGTCCGGCCGGTTCCAATAGCCCGACATGACCTGCGGTCCGCGAATGCAGATCTCACCGACTTCGCCAAGTGCCACCTCAACGCCATTTTCGTCGCGGATGGAGACCTCGGTCGAAGGCAGCGGCAAGCCGATCGTGCCGGAAAACTGGTCGGCATCGAAGCGGTTGGCCGTGGCGACCGGTGACGTCTCCGACAGGCCATAACCCTCGGCGATCATCGAGCCCGTCAGCTTCTGCCAGCGTTCAGCAACGGATGGCTGCACCGCCATGCCGCCGCCGAAGGTCAGCACCAGCGACGAGAAATCGAGGTTCTGGAAGTCCTTGTTGTTCAACAGCGCGTTGAACAGCGTGTTGAGGCCCGGCAGGATGTTGAACTTGGTGCGGCGCAACTCCTTGGTAAAGGCTGCAATATCGCGCGGATTGGTGATCAGCACATTATGCGCGCCCTGCTGCATGCCCATCAGCGCGTTCACCGTCAGCGCGTAGATATGGTAAAGCGGCAGCGCGCAAACGAAGACCGGCTTTTCCGGTCGCTGCCGCTTGATATAGGCGCTTTCCAGCCAGGCCGCGTTCTGCGCGATATTCGAGAGCACATTGGCGTGGCTCAGCATCGCCCCCTTGGAGATGCCCGTCGTGCCGCCGGTATATTGCAGGAAGGCGAGATCCTGCGCGGTCACCGCCACCGGCTTCAGCTTGGCAGTGCGTCCTGCCTTGAGCGCGGCATTGAAGCGGACATGACCCTTCAGCGTCCAGTTCGGCACCATCTTGCGCACGCGCCGCACAACTAGGTTCACCGCCAAGCCCTTCAGCCCCAGCAGATCGCCAAGGCTCGCCACCACCACATGCTTGACCGGCGTGTTGCCGATCACGCTTTCCAGCGTATGGGCGAAGTTCTCCAGGATCACGATCGCTTCGGCGCCGGCATCCTTCAACTGATGCTCGAGCTCCCTTGCGGTATAAAGCGGGTTGACGTTGACCACCGTATAGCCAGCCCGCAGCGCACCCATCAGCGCGATCGGATATTGCAGCACGTTCGGCATCATCAAGGCGATGCGCGCACCTTTGGCCAGCCCCTGCGCTTGCAGGTAAGCGCCGAAGGCTGCGGATGCTTCTTCCAGCTCCACGAACTTCATTTCCCGCCCCATGCAGGAAAAAGCGATGCGGCCGGCATAACGCTTGCAGGCATTCACCATCAGGTCGCCGAGCGAGTCCGCTGGCAGGGCGGGAATGGAAGTCGGCACATTCGGCGGATAGCTGGCGAGCCAGGGCTTGTCGGCCGAAGCTGATTTCCGTGTCGTCGCCTGCGGATCCGGCTGCGCGACCTTGTCGGCTGCCGCTGGCTCAGCGATGTCACCAGCTGGCGCGGGTTCGTCAACCGGTGAAGGGGAAACTGGTTCAACCGTATTTGTAGCTGGTAAAACAACCTCGGCGGGGTCTTCGACGGTGTTGGTCGTGACACCGGAGCTGAAGGTGGAAGCCGCCTCATCCTCAATAGTTTCGTCCGGAGCGGACTGATCCGCGTTCGCCACCGCTTTTCGCGTCCGCGGCCTCGAGATCGCCTTTGCAGCAGATGAGGGCGCGGCCTTGGCTGTTTTGGCCTTTGGCTTCTTCGGGACGCTGGCAACTCGCTCTTCCGCGACCGGCTCCACCTCTGGCGCCGAGTCTTGGGCTACGGACACAGCCTCAGCTTGAGGCTCATCGGTCTTCGCAGATGCTGCCGCCCTGCGCGCGCGCTTGGCGGGCGCTGCGGCAGGCTTCGCTTCGCTTTCGACGCTTGCGTCCGCCGCCGGCGATACGTCTTCCGGCGTAATGGGCGGCTCGGAAGCGAGATCGACGCTGTTGGTTTCGGTAGCCGGTGGTGCCACTGTCGCCTCAACTTCAGTACTTGTTGCAGCCGCACTCACGGCAGCGCCGGTCGCCGCCTTGCGCGTCCGCGGCTTGGCCGCTTTGTCAGAACCGGTCGTCTCGGCTGCTTTGGCCTTTGCGCGTGGCTTCGGCGCCGGCTTCGCGGCATCGCTCGTTGCGGCAAGGTCGGCTGCCGGACTGGTCTCTTCAGACTTGGTACGGCTTGCGGCTTGTCCGCAGCTGCCGCTTCCGGTGCTTGTTCTGCCTGCGCCGCTTTAACCGCTTTCGCCATCTCGGGTCCCTCCGCCGGTCTTGTCGTTAAGAGCAGTTTATCGGCAGCGCCGGAAGGGAAGCAAGATCAACTGCTCATAAGCTCTCTGAGCCTTATTGGCCGAAGCCCTTATGTTCGGCAAGGAACGCCGTTTCCTGCGCCGTGCTTTCACGACCCAGCGCCTTGTTGCGATGCGGGTAACGGCCAAACCGCGCAAGAATGTCGCGATGCTCGATGGCCGCCTTCAATCCGGCCTCGTCGCCCAGGCTTTCGAACAGCGTCACCGACCGCTCGCCATCGGCCAAGACCTCGGAATGTTCGAGCGGCAGATAAAGAAACAGCCTCTCATCTTTGCTCATGCCCTGATCCAGCCCGCGATCGATCACCCGTCGTGCAATCGCCAGAGCTTGATCATCGGTGGCAAAGGCCCGCGCTGTTCCCCGAAACAGATTGCGAGAAAACTGATCGAACACGATGATCGCCGCCAGTGCCGTTCGCGGATCGTCCAGAGCGCCTTCCGGCATCTCGGTGCGGAGTTGATCGTACAGCTCTGAAAATCGCTCGCGGATCCGATCGTCCACATGGCTGCCGCCGGCGAACCAGTCGTTCCAGCTTAGCTCGTCGAACCAGAAAGTGAGGACATCGTCAGTCCAAGCTGGGCGAAGCGTCTGCGGGTCGTCCTGGGAAGCTGTCATAGGCATGATCTAGGGTTTTTAGCGTCCGTTTATTACAGCGATTTGCGTTACCATAACGTCGAATGGCGCTGCCATTCAGGCAATGTGCGCCCGATCAAACCCGCTTGAGAAGGAAGTGCCGAGGTCTTCAATCGTTGCCCCTTCGATACAACGCGGCTAGAAGGCGCCAGCGTTGCCGCATCAGCTGTTGCCAGGCCGGCCGCTGATTTCACGTGAATCCGGACGTTTGTCATGCTCGCTAACCGCCAAGAATCGCGGCAATCCGCCTTGTCCATGCCCATGCTGAAGCGCTTTTTCAGCTATTATACGCCGTGGAAGGGCCTGTTTTTGCTCGATTTCGGCTGTGCGGTGCTCGCCGGCCTGTTCGAACTCGGCTTCCCCATGGCGGTGCGCGCCTTCATCGACGATCTGCTGCCCACCGAGAACTGGACGCTGATCCTGCTGGCCTCCGCAGCCCTTCTCGTGATCTACGCCATCAATGCAGGCCTGATGGCCGTCGTGGTCTATTGGGGCCACATGCTCGGCATCAACATCGAAACCGAGATGCGTCGAAAAAGCTTCGACCACCTGCAAAAGCTGTCTTTCCGCTTCTACGATAACCACAAAACCGGCCATCTCGTGGGCCGTGTCACCAAGGATCTCGAGGAAATCGGCGAGGTCGCGCATCACGGCCCCGAAGACCTGTTCATCGCCATCATGACGCTGATTGGCGCTTTCGCCTTGATGTTCTCGGTGAACTGGAAGCTCGCGCTGATTGCCGTCGTGATCGTGCCCTTCATGGCCTGGGTCACCAGCCGCTACGGCGCCCGCATGACCCGCAACTGGCGCGCCCTCTATCGAAGCGTCGGCGACTTCAACGTGCGCATCGAAGAAAATGTCGGCGGCATGCGCGTCGTCCAGGCCTTCGCCAACGAAGATCACGAGCGCATGCTGTTTGCCCGCGACAATGCCGGCTACCGCTCCACCAAGCTCGAAGCCTACAAGCTAATGGCTGCCTCCACCTCGCTCTCCTATATGAGCATGCGGCTGATCCAGCTCGTGGTGATGGTGGCCGGCGCCTATTTCGTGCTGGAAGGCGAGTTGTCGGCCGGCGGTTTCGTGGGCTTCCTGTTGCTGGTCAACGTGTTCTTCCGCCCGATCGAGAAGATCAATTCCGTCATCGAGACCTATCCGAAAGGCATCGCCGGCTTCCGCCGCTACACCGAACTGCTCGACACCGAACCGGATATCGCCGACCGCCCGAACGCGCAGGATGCGCCTGCTTTGAAGGGCCTCGTGGACTATCGCGATGTCAGCTTTGGCTATGGCGGCGCGCCGGTGCTTTCCGGTGTGAACCTGACGATCGAGCCGGGTACGACGGTGGCCTTCGTCGGCCCATCGGGTGCCGGCAAGACCACGATCTGCTCGCTTCTGCCGCGCTTTTATGAAACGCAGGGTGGTGCGATTACCGTGGATGGCATCGACATCCGCGCCATGACTTTGGCCTCCCTTCGTGGCCAGATCGGCATCGTGCAGCAGGATGTCTTCCTGTTCGGCGGCACCGTGCGCGAAAACATCGCCTATGGCCGGCTGGAAGCGACGGAAGCCGAGATCAGCGAAGCTGCCCGCCTTGCCCGCCTCGATGCCGTCATCGCCCAGATGCCGAACGGCTATGACACGATCATCGGTGAGCGCGGCGTCAAGCTGTCGGGCGGCCAGAAGCAGCGTCTGGCAATTGCGCGCATGTTCCTGAAGAACCCGCCGATCCTGATCCTCGACGAAGCCACTTCGGCGCTGGATACAGCGACCGAACGCGAGATCCAGAAGTCGCTGGCCGAACTCAGCCAGGGCCGCACGACGCTGGTGATCGCGCACCGCCTGGCCACCATCCGCAACGCCGACAGGATCGTCGTGGTGGACCGCTCCGGCGTGGTGGAAACCGGCACGCATCGCGAGTTGCTGGCGGCTGACGGCCTTTATGCCAAGCTGCATATGGCGCAGGAACTGGAGTGAATGTCGGTTCCCTCGCGGTCGGGGTTTGACCATCCGTGGCAATCAGGGTGACGGTCGGCATTGCGGCTGACACGAAGAGGTTTGCTTGGCCCACGCGCGTACCGCCAATCGCTATTCAGCGCTGAGCCTCGTTCGCGAGGGCCTGCGCGGTCATTCCGGCTGGCAACAGGCTTGGCGCTCGCCCGAACCGAAAGCGGCATATGATGCGGTGATCATCGGCGGCGGCGGGCAGGGTCTCGCAACCGCTTATTACCTCGCCAAAAATCACGGCATGACCAAGGTCGCCGTGGTGGAAAAAGGCTGGATCGGCGGTGGCAATACCGGCCGCAACACCTCCACCATCCGCTCCAACTACTTTTATCCCGAAAGCGTCGCGCTCTACGATTACTCGCTGAAGCTCTACGAGACGCTGGGCAAGGAGCTGAACTACAACATCATGTTCTCGCAGCGCGGCGTCGTCACCGTCGCGCATTCCGATGCGGAAATGGAAATCGCCGCGCGCATCGTGAACGCGATGCAGATCAACGATACCGACGCCGAACTCTTTTCGCGCGACCAGGTGCTGGAAAAGGCGCCTTTGCTCAACAGTGGCGATCAGGCGCGTTATCCTATCTTCGGCGGCGTTTGGCAGGGCAGGGCGGGTGTTGCTCGCCATGATGCTGTTGCCTGGGGTTATGCCCGCGCGGCGGATGGCTTCGGCGTCGACATCATTCAGGATTGCGCCGTCACCGGTTTCCTCATCGAGAATGGCCGCTGCGTTGGCGTCGAGACCTCCAGGGGCGAGATCCGCGCTGGTGCTGTCGGCATTGCAACGGCCGGCAATTCTGGCGTCGTGGCGGGAATGGCTGGCTTCAACCTGCCGATCAAATCCTATTCGCTGCAGGCCATGGTGTCCGAGCCGGTAAAGCCGTGCCTCGATACGGTCGTGCTTTATCTCGGCACGGGCACCTACCTGTTCCAGTCCGACAAAGGCGAGATCGTGGTGGGCGGCGGCATCGACCGCATTCCGTCCTATGCCCAGCGTGGCAATCCGCCTGTCCAGGCGACCGTGCTGTCGGGCATGCTGGAGATGTTTCCAAGCTTCGGCCAGTTGAAGATGCTGCGGCAATGGGCCGGCGTGGTGGATGTCGTGCCGGACAGCTCGCCGATCATCGGCCCGTCGCCCGTGCCGGGCCTATATCTCAACTGCGGCTGGGGCACCGGCGGCTTCAAGGCCATTCCGGCCGGCGGGGTTCTGCTGGCGCATCTCATCGCAACCGGTGAGCATCATGATATCAGCCGCCCCTTCGATCTCGATCGGTTCCGCACCGGCCGGTTGATCGATGAAGCGGCCGGCTCCGGCATTGCGCATTAGGACCTGAGATGCAGTTGTTTTCCTGCCCCTTCTGTGGTCCGCGTGATGAAACCGAGTTCACCTTTGGCGGCGAGGCCGGCAAGGAGAGGCCTGAGCCTGCTCTGGATGTTTCCGCAGAAGACTGGTCCAAATATCTCCACCGCGTCGGCAATCCGCGCGGTGCGACGCGCGAAATCTGGGTCCATCAGACCTGCGGCGAGTATTTCCTGATGGAACGCGACACGGTGAGCCATGTCGTGGCTGGCACGCAATCGTTGCGTGGAGGTGGCGCATGACCAGCCACCGCATCGGCTCGCTCGCGGCGGAAACGCTGCACTTCACCTTTGACAGCACGCGTTATCACGGCCGCCCCGGCGACACGATCGCCTCGGCACTGCTCGCCAATGGCGTGCGTGTGGTCGGCCGCTCGTTCAAATATCACCGCCCGCGCGGCATCATGGGCTACGGCGTCGAGGAGCCGAACGCGCTGGTTGATGTCACGCTGGATGGAATCACCACGCCGAACCTGCGCGCAACGACCGAAGCGCTGAAGGACGGCATGATCGTGCGCTCGGTCAATGCCAGCCCGACGGCTGCCGCGGACCGCAAAGGCTTCCTCGATCGCTTCGCGCAGTTTCTGCCGGCCGGCTTCTACTACAAGACCTTCATCTGGCCGGACTGGCACCGCTTCGAGCCATCGATCCGCGCCATGGCTGGGCTGGGACGGCTTGATCCCCGCAACCAACCGCCGGCGCAGAACCCGCAGATCGCGGCGCATTGCGACGTGCTGGTGATCGGCGGCGGCCCCGCCGGTCTGCACGCCGCGCGGCAGGCCACGGCCGAGGCAAAAACGGTAATGTTGGTGGATGATCAGCAGGTCGTGGGCGGTTCGCTGCTGTCGCGTAGCGCCGAGATCAATGGCAAGCCAGGCGCGGAGTGGGCAACCGCTATCGCCGATGAGCTTGAGGCGAGTGGCCACCGTGT
>NZ_DAMBUH010000025.1:13180-26276 GCF_032053605.1 Tianweitania sp. | reverse complement strand
CTCGTCGCGCTTTGGCAGCGCCGGCCTGGCCAGCAGGATGCCCAATGGCGCGTGCGGGCAAAGGAGATCGTGCTTGCGGCCGGTGCGATCGAGCGGCCGCTGATCTTCCCCGACAATGATCGTCCCGGCGTCATGCTGGCCGATGCCGCGCTGAGCTACCTTGCCCGCCACAAGGTCCTGCTCGGGCGCCGTATCGTGCTCGCGACCAACAATGACCGCGCTTATCCCGTGGCCGATGCACTGGGCCGAGCGGGCGCTGCGGTGACGATCGCGGATCTTCGGCCACAAGCACGCGACGGCGCGCTGGTCAGTGCCCAGATTGAAGCCGTGCATGGAGCTAAGGGCGTCGAGGCTGTCACCGTATCCGGCCAGCGAATTCCGGCAGACTGCCTGCTGATGGCCGGCGGGCTGACACCGAGCGTGCACCTTTACTGCCAGGCGGGCGGCAAACTGACCTATGACGAGACAATCGCTGCCTTCATTCCGCGCGACGATCTTCCCGGGATCCGGGTCGTGGGTGCGGCAGTCGGTCAATACGCGCTAGTGGAAATCCTCGGCATTGCGGGCGATCCGCATCCTTATGCGATCGCGCCGGCTTGGCCTCAGCGCGGCGCCAAGGGGCGGCAGTGGGTCGACTTCCAGAACGACGTGACGGTGAAGGACATCGCACTGGCGGAGCGGGAAAACTTCCGCTCGGTCGAGCATCTCAAGCGCTACACCACGCTCGGCATGGCAACCGATCAAGGCAAGACGTCAAACGTGAACGGCCTCGCCACGATGGCGGCGCTGACCGGGCAGACCATACCGCAGACCGGCACCACGACGTATCGCCCGCCCTTCGTGCCCGTGCCGTTCGGTGTCGTGGCAGGCCGGCGGCGCGGCGAGTTCTTCAATCCCGTTCGCAGGCTGGTGCTGGAGCGCGAACATCGCGAGGCTGGCGCGGTGTTCAGGGAGTATGGCGGCTGGCTGCGGCCGGCCTGGTTTGGCGGTGCGAATGCTGCGGCCAACATCCGTCGCGAATCGATTGCCGCCCGCACTAGCGTGGGCATTCTCGATGGCTCTCCGCTCGGCAAGATCGAAGTGATAGGTCCCGATGCCGGCGCGCTGGTCGACTATAACTCCTATAACACGCTGTCGAACCTGAAGGCGGGCCGCATCCGCTACGGCTTCATGCTGACCGAAAGCGGCGTGATCTATGATGACGGCGTGACCTCCAAGATTTCCGATGAGCACTACGTCGTGTCCTGCTCGTCGGGCCATGTCGCAGGCGTTGTTGCACGGCTGGAAGAATGGCGGCAGGACCGCTTCGATCCCGCACGTGTCTTCGTGCACAACTCCACGCCGCAATGGGCGACGCTGACGGCGAGTGGTCCGAAGGCCAAGGCGCTTGTTGCCGCGCTCGGCCTCGGTGTCGATCTGGATGACGCCGCGCTACCGCACATGGCTTTTGCCGACGGCCAATTCGACGGCGCGCCGGCGCGGGTGTCGCGCGTGTCCTTCACCGGCGACCGCTCCTACGAGATTGCGGTTCCCTCGGCGATAGCGGCCAGTCTGCTCGCCGCTATGCAGGAAGCCGGTCGCGCCCTTGATGCCGTGCTGATGGGTTCCGAAGCGCTGCTCCTGCTGCGTGCCGAAAAGGGCTACGTCATCGCCGGCAAGGACACGGACGGCACCACCATGCCTCAGGATCTCGGCATCCTCGGGCCGATGCAGAAGCGGCAGAACGAGTTTGTCGGCCGGCGCTCGCTGTTCACGGACAACGCGCAGAGGGCAGATCGCTCGCACTTTGTCGGCTTGACGGTTGAGGGAAACACAATGCTGCCGGTCGGCGCACACGGTGTCGAGACGCTGAACAACAAACGCCGTTCGATCGGATTCGTGACCTCCAGCTATGACAGTCCGACCCTCAATCGTCCGATCGCACTCGGCCTGATCGAGCGTGGCATGGAACGTAAGGGCGAGCTGATCGAGCTGGTATATCTCGGCCAGACCTTCGGCGCCCGCATCACTGAACCTTGCGCCTTCGACCCGGAAGGAGCGCGCCTCAATGCCTGACTTCCTGCCGAAGACCATGCTCGACCGCGGCACCTTCTGGACGCCTGTACCGGACTGGACGTCTGCGAGGCTGGATGGCGAAGGCTGGAGCGCGCGCGTCGTGCCGGACCTTCATCGCCTGCTTGTCAGCGGTAACCTTGAAGCGGCCGTGGCGAACCTGGCGCCGGGAGCGCCCAGCATCGGACTGTGGCAGATCGCCGAAGAGAAGATCCAGGCGCTGCGGATCGGCCGTGACCGCATGCTGATCACCTCCGTTGAACCGCTCGCTGCCAATATTGGTTGGAACGCCGAAGGTTACGGCGTCAGCCTTGCCGATGATGCCTATCGCACGGTCGAGATCCAGGGGCCGAAGCTGCGAGAACTTCTCGCGGAAATGAGTTTCGTCGATCTGGAGGGCGGAAGTCCCTCAGCCGCGACGCTGGTGTGCGGCCAGCCAGCTCTGCTTCATCGCACAAGCCCTGATTGCGCGCGACTTCACATCGAAGCGCCGCTAGCGACCACTATTCGGCATTGGCTGGAACACCGGTAAACGGCGTTCGAGATCTTTGACGCGCCGAGCGCGAAGGAAAGATGTTCAGTCGGCCTCAGGCGAGAACCGACCAATAAACGTAATTTGCGATAACAGCGACGAAGCAGAGCCCCCACACTTCGTATCTGGGCTCTGGCCCGTCCACATCGAACTTCATGTTCGCGGCCCTGATTGAGTTGACACTCCGGGCTTAGCCTTCAGCAGTTTCCGATACGTAAATTGCGATTCAATTTTGACGCGCTTTACGATGAGGGTCTCTGCTTCTTCAGGGTTGCGTTAATGGAGGCTTACCGATGGGCCCGTTGCGGATCTGACGCAAAGGGCATCATCGGCTTTGACGTCGCGCATCTTCATGGACGGGATCTCATTGCCGAAGATGTCCCGGTACGACATGCATTCCTGCGCAGCCTGCTGTTCTTCCTGGATTTCCATGCCGCGCTGCATTCCGGCCAGATAAGCTTGGTAGACTTCAGGCGCGCACTTCTCACCGGTCTTTGTCACTTTGCGAGCAAGTCGTCGCTCTATTCGCCGGTCGCGGGCATGTCTACGAATACGCATCTTTCCTCCTGCCGCGTTCAAAGAACGCACAGCCATCTACAAGGCACACTGGCAGAAAAAGTATTAGGCTTTCAATTCGAAAATCGACGCGGGACTGGAGTCGGCAGTGCAACTTTAGGCTTAGACAGCGGGTGGAGGCTCGGCCAGATCGGGGTCGTCATAACGGTCTTTATAGGACTGGATCAGACGGTCGATGGCTTCGCGCGTGACGCGATTATAGCTTTCCGAAAAGCCGAGCGTCGCCACCAGCTTCCAGTGTCCCTGGATCAGGGTCGAAAACAAAAAGCCAATCTCGGCGCAGGCGCGCTGGCTGAGTTCGGGATTGCTGATCTGCACCTCATGCGCGATTGTGTGCTGCAGGATGTTGTAATGCTCACGCAGCTTGTTGCGCACTGTCTTTGATCCCGTGGCAAGCGACATCACTGCGTCGTAGACCGCCGTGTCCGCCGGCTTGGCCAGTCCCTCCTTGGTGAGGAGGTTGAAATAGTAGTCGAGAAACAAGGGCAGTCGTTCAGCCGAATTGGCCTGGTGAATGCCACGCATCAGCAGCATGCGATGCGCCGAGGCCAGGGCTTCGCAGACTGCGACCATCAAGGCTTCCGGTTCCGGAAAATAGTGCCGGATCAGCTGGCGTGACATGCCGGCTTGCTCTGCAATCCGGTCATAGGAAGGCATCGGCAATCCGTTTTCCGAGATCGCCTTGATGGCGGCCTGCACGATCTCGGGTTTCCGGATATCACAGAGCGTCTTGCGCATGGCATTTCAGACTTGTCTTGGGCCGACGGGGCAATACGCCAGGGTCAGTTTGCGCCGTCGAGGCTGTAACCACTGGCGCCCTTCAACAGAGCCAGGATTGTGCGGTTGACCGGGACGTCGATGCCATGTCGTTCAGCGGCTGCCACAACCGCGCCGGTGATGAAGGCATATTCCAGAGGTCGGCCGGCTAGACGATCATAAAGCATCGACGATCCGCTGTTTGGCGACTTGGCGTTGCGTGCCAGCGGTCCCTCGATGTCGGCGTCGCTGAGCTTTGCGCCGGCGGCCTTCGCCACGGCAACGACTTCACGGCCGATGCTGCGGGTCAGTTCTGCAACCTGGCTGTCCGAAAACACCGCACCGCGGCGCACGGTCAGCGCGGTAACCGGGTTGGCCATGGCATTGGTCAGCAGCTTGCCCCAGGCCACGGTCAGGAAGTCATCCTCGCCGTTGATCTCGAAGGCGCTTCCGGCAAACAGCGCGGCAAAATCATCGCCCACGGGCCCTTGCGGCACGCTGATCTTGGCATGTCCGTGATGGAGGATGTGTCCGGGTGCCAAGCGCTCGACGGCGCAGATCATAATTGCCGGCAGGACCTGTGTCTCAGTAGGCAAAAAGGGCCTAACACGCTCTTCGTGCTCGATGCCGTTCTGCGTGACAACCACGACACTGTCAGGTCCTGCGAGCTTTTCCAACCATGGTGCAGCACTAGGCACATCCTGCGCCTTGGTGGTTACGAGGATCCATTTGGCAGGCTCTTCCGCCGCAGGGTCGGTAGCGATCCGAACGGGCACAATGGTTTCCGCGCCACCGTCGGCTTCGGTGATCACCAGCTTGTCGAAGGGCGTGCGCACACACAAGGTGATGTCATGCCCGGCAGCGTGGAGCTGGCTTGCCAGATACCCGCCGATCCCGCCGCTGCCGATGATCGCGATGCGTTCAGCGGTTTTTTGACCCTGCGCCATGCCTGTTCCCTGCTCTTATCTTTCAAGCCGCTTGTATGCGGCAAGTCGCGGAAAGGAACAACTGCCGCCTTGCCTTGTTGGCCTGCTTGTCCAAGTTGGGCTAAGCGAAAACAATAAGAAGGCGAGACGTGCATGAGCATCGGACTGTTGGGGCTGCTTGACGACATAGCAGGCATCGTCAAGGTCGCGGCCTCCTCGGTCGATGATGTTGCGGGCATGGCGACGAAGGCCGGCGTCAAGGCAAGTGCGGCCGTTATCGACGATGCGGCCGTTACGCCGCGTTATCTGGACGGGTTTGCGGCCAAGCGGGAACTGCCGATTGTCGGCAAGATCGCGCTGGGCTCGCTCAAGAACAAGCTCTTGTTCCTGCTGCCGGCCGCCCTTGTGCTTAGCTTCTTTCTGCCATCTGCCATCACGCCGCTGCTGATGCTGGGCGGCGCTTATCTCGCTTACGAGGGTGCCGAGAAGGTGTTTCATGCGCTGGCGCCGAGCCACGCGGAAGGGCACGAGGAAAAGCTGACGCCGGTGGCGATGAACGCGGCCAGCCGTGAGGACGAGCAGGTCGCGAGCGCCATCAAGACCGACTTCATCCTGTCGGCCGAGATCATGACCATCGCGCTGGCGGCCATTCCCGCCAACAGCTTCATCATGCAGGCGGCTGTTCTGGCCCTCGTTGGCACCGGAATCACGCTGCTGGTTTACGGCGCCGTGGCGCTGATCGTGCGCCTGGACGATATGGGCATGTATCTCGCACGGCACGCGCTGACCGGCTTCGGTCGCGGTGTCGGACGCGTCATGGTGAAGGGCATGCCGACGGTCATGCTGGTGCTTGGCGTGATCGGTACGGCTGCCATGATCTGGGTGGGCGGCAGCATCGTCGCGCATGGCCTGGGCGGTTTCGGATGGCATGGGCCGGCAGCCGCGATCGAGCATGTGCACGAACTGGTCAACCACGCTGCCGGACGCATCGCAGCCTGGTTCGCGGAAACAGCCGGTTTCGGCCTGTTCGGCCTGGCGCTCGGTACAGTCTTGATCCCGATTGCGAGCACGGTGATTTCGCCGGCCTGGAAGGCGATCAAGTCCGGTTTCGGCAAGTAAGGCCCATCCTTGCGGCTGGATGTGTGGCGCCCACCCAGCGTCACTATTGGCTGAGAGCCCGGTGCTTTAGCGCGTTCAAGAACGCCTAACAGCTAGGCGACCTGCGTCGAAGCAAGCTTGAGCAGGCACGAACTTCGATATGGTGTAGGTGAGGATCGCTCGTCGTGACCGCTGACGCCGCAAGCTAAGGATTTGGTTTGGCTGATTAGCTTGCAAACCACATCTCGTGAGATGATGGTGCCCAGGAGAGGACTCGAACCTCCACGCCTCGCGGCACACGGACCTGAACCGTGCGCGTCTACCAATTCCGCCACCTGGGCAGGTGTGCGCCGCCGATGTACGTGCGGCGCTGGATTCTGTCAACGCACAATCTTCGCTGTTTCCAGCAATCTTCGCAGATGCGTCCTTCCGCGAAGATCGTGAGCCGGCAAGGGCTGCCGGCCAAGGGGAATTTACAGCGTTTCCTTGGATGCGACGGTGGAATCCGCATTGAGCTTGTAGACGATCGGCACGCCGGTTCCCAACTCCATCGACACCACGTCCTCGCCGGTAAGGCCATCCAGCGCCATGATGAGGGCGCGCAGCGAGTTGCCGTGGGCGGCCACCAGAACCGTCTCACCACGCAGCACATGCGGCTGGATCTCATGCATGTAATAGGGCCAGACACGCGCGCCGGTATCGCGCAGGCTTTCGCCGCCGGGCGGCGGCACGTCATAGGAGCGGCGCCAGATATGAACCTGGTCCTCGCCCCACTTGGCGCGCGCATCGTCCTTGTTGAGGCCCGACAGGTCGCCGTAATCGCGCTCGTTCAGCGCCTGTTTACGGATGGTCTTGACGCTCTCCTGCGCCAATTCGCCGAGGATCAGTGCGCAGGTGTTCTGCGCCCGCTTCAGGTCGGACGTATAAGCGAGATCGAACTTCAGCCCGCGAGCGGCGAGTTTGGTGCCCGCTGCCTTGGCTTCGGTAACACCCTGTTCGGTCAGCTCGGGATCACGCCAGCCGGTGAACAGGTTCTTGAGGTTCCAATCGCTCTGGCCGTGGCGCACGAGCACGAGGGTACCGGACATTCATCTCTCCCAGTTCGTTCGATGATCAGAGGCAGCGCTGGCGCTTACGCCAGGCCAAGGACGTCTCGCATGGAATAAAGGCCGGACTTGCGCCCACGCGCCCACAAGGCCGCACGCACGGCGCCGCGCGCAAAGATCGAGCGGTCTTCGGCCATATGACCGAGCGTGATGCGTTCGCCGGCGCCGGCAAGGATCACTGAATGCTCGCCGACAACGGATCCGCCGCGCAAGGTGGCAAAGCCGATCGCGCCCGCTTCTCGCGCACCGGTGTGACCGTCGCGGCTGCGTACGCTGTTTTCGTTCAGGTCGAGGGCGCGACCCTCTGCTGCCGCCTGGCCGAGCAGCAAGGCCGTGCCGGAAGGCGCATCCACCTTGTGGCGATGGTGCATTTCCAGCACTTCGATGTCGAAGTCAGCCGCAGGCAAAGCGCGTGCTGCCTGTTCCACCAGCGCCGCCAGAAGATTGACGCCGAGGCTCATATTGCCGGACTTCACGATCGTCGCATGGCGCGCGGCAGCCAGGATCCTGGCGTCATCTTCTGTCGAACATCCGGTGGTGCCGATCACATGCGCGATATGTGCCTGCGCTGCATAGCCCGCGAATTCAACACTTGCGGCAGGCGAGGTGAAGTCGAGCACACCGTCCGCCTGGGCAAAAACCGGCAGCGGATCATCGGTGACGAGGACGCCGAGCGACCCAACACCAGCAAGCTCGCCGGCATCACGTCCAAGCGCTGCGGATCCCCTGCGTTCGACGGCGCCGGACAAAACGGCTTCGGTCGACTCGCCGATCGCGCGGATCAGCGCCTGCCCCATACGACCGCCGGCACCCACCACAACCAGCCGCATCGGGCTCGACGCGTTCTCGCTCATCATGGCAGTGTCTTTCGCTGCAGGGGCGGCAGTTCGGATGCGGCGCGGTCTTCCACGAGCTCCAGGCCCTTCTGTGTTTGAAGGCGGTAGAAGCGGGCATAGATGCCGTTCTTGTCGGCCAGCAATTCGTCATGCGTGCCTTGCTCGACGACCTCGCCAGAATCCATCACGACGATCTTGTCGGCATTGACCACAGTCGACATGCGGTGGGCGATGACGATCGTGGTGCGGCCTTGCATGACGCGCTCAAGCGCCGCCTGCACCTGCGCTTCCGATTCATTGTCGAGCGCCGACGTGGCCTCGTCGAGCACGAGGATTGGCGCATTGCGCAGAATGGCGCGGGCAATCGACACGCGCTGGCGCTGGCCGCCGGAAAGCGTCGCGCCGCTTTCGCCCACCAGCGTATCGTAGCCCTCGGTCTGGGCGCGGATGAAGGTGTCGGCATAAGCGATGCCCGCGGCTTCCTCAACTTCGGCGTCGGTCGCGTCCGGGCGGCCATAGCGGATGTTGTCGCGGATCGTGCCTTCAAACAGATAAGGCTGCTGCGAAACATAGGCGATCTGGCTGCGTAGCGACTGTTTTGTAACGCCGGCAATATCCTGACCATCCACGGTGATGCGGCCGGACTCAAGATCGTAGAAGCGCAGCAGAAGCGAGATCAGCGTCGACTTGCCGGCGCCTGACGAACCGACGATGGCTGTTGTCTGGTTGGCTGCCGCCTCGAAGGAAACGGCGCGCAGCACGGGCAGCGTTTCGTCGTAAGCGAAGCTGGCATTCTCGAACCGCACGGCGCCGGACTGCACCTTCAGCTCGGTCGCGCCCGCAGCGTCGCGCTGATGCGGCTCGATGTCGAGGATCTCGTAGATCATGCGCGCATTGACGAGCGACTTTTCCAGATTGACCTGGACGCGTGCCAAGCGGCGTGCTGGGTCGTAAGCCAGCATCAGCGCGGTGATGAAGGCGAAGACCGCGCCGGGCGGCAGCTGTTCGTAGGCAGCGCGATAGCCGGAATAAGCGATCACGCCAGCCACTGCCACACCGGCCAAGATTTCGGCGATCGGCGTGGTGCGCTCGGAAACCTGCGCGATCTTGTTGGCCCGCTGCTCGGCATCGTCGATCAGCGCGCCGATGCGGCGCGACAGCTGATCTTCCATGGTGAAGGCCTTGACGATGGCCACGCCTTGCGTCGCTTCCTGGATCGCACCGACGAGGCGTGAATTGACCATGACAGCCTTGCGCGCGGCCTTGCGCAGACGCCGCATCAGCGTGTTGACCGCAAAGATCAGCGGCGGGCCGATCAGAAGC
Source organism: Tianweitania sp. (assembly GCF_032053605.1). Taxonomy (NCBI): domain Bacteria; kingdom Pseudomonadati; phylum Pseudomonadota; class Alphaproteobacteria; order Hyphomicrobiales; family Phyllobacteriaceae; genus Tianweitania; species Tianweitania sp. Next base: position 17,071 of record NZ_DAMBUH010000025.1, on the reverse strand, counting down.
GCGATCATGGCCAGGAACGGGTCCTGGTAGATCATGACGCCCACCAGCGCGAGCAGCGAAACAAGATCGCGCGCAATGGATGTCAGCGTCATCGACAGGAGGTCGCGTACGCCGTTGACATTTTCGGTAATGCGCGCGGCAAGCTGGCCGGAGCGCTGGTCGCTGAAAAAGCCGATGCCGAGCTTCATCAGGTGGTCGAAGATGCGCTTCTGATAGCGCGCCACGAGATTATTGCCGACGCGGGCCAGGATCACCGACTGCGCATAACCGGCAACGCCCCGGATAAGGAAGGCGGCGAAGATCGACGCCGAGATCAGCGCGATCAGGTCGGCGCGGGCATTGACGAAGATCTCGTCAATGACGTCGCGCATGATCCAGGCGCTGAACGCGGTGGTGGCGGCAATCGCCAGCAGGCACAGAATGGCAACTGTGTAGGAGCCGATATAGTCCCGGCTGTTTTCCGCCAGCATGCGCTTCAGGATGGAGAACGTCTCGCCCCTGAAGATGCCGCGCTTGGCTTTAACCGCCTCGTTCTGCTTGATGGCCGTCAACCGCTCGTCCAGTCCGTTGAACAGCCGGCGCAGCATGCGGCCGGCTGTTGGCGCCTTCATAAAGGCATCGCGGCCACATTTCTATCGGCGAATCGCTGATGGTCTGCCCAAGCTGACGCGCGATGTCACGCGCTCCAGCTGCGGCCATGCGTTTCGACGCCAAATAATGCGGGCGTACGGGCAAAGGCGGCCAGACCGGCGAGCGCGGCCAGCGGATGGGTAATCACATAAACCGGCATCGTGCTGAGAAGGTGGCTATGCGGCGCCTTGTCTTCGAAAGCCCGGCGGAACGCGCCGGTCTTCAAGGCCGGGATGATCTTTTGCGCAATGCCACCGGTCAAGAACACGCCGCCTTTGCTCATGAACACCAGCGCCAGATCGCCGGCCGTGCGGCCCAAAGCCGTCACGAACATCTCGACGGCTTCCACGGCGATGGCGTCGGACCTCTCCAGCGCATGCGCGGTCACTTCGGCCGGCGTGGTCAAGGCGGCTTCCTTGCCGTCAGCCGTGGCGATGGCGCGATAAAGGTTCACCAGACCGCGACCGCTGAGCAGCTGTTCGCCGGAAATACGGCCTTCGATCTGCTCGATATGCGGCCATACCGCATAGTCCCGCTCTGTGCGCGGACCGATGTCCATGTGCCCGCCTTCGCCCGGAACAGGGATCCAGGTGTGAACGGCATGCACGAGACCGGCAACGCCGAGGCCGGTTCCCGGTCCAAGCACGACACGGCTGGCGAGCGCTTCACCTGTGCCGCCGCCGATCTTTTCCATATGCGGCTCGCCCAAGGCCACAACAGCAAGGGCCTGTGCCTCGAAATCGTTGAGCACGATCAGCTCGGAAAAGCCGAGTTCGCCGAAGAACGTCTTCGGCCGAACGACCCAAGGGCAGTTGGTCAGGCGGATTTCGTCGCCTTCCACCGGACCAGCTACGGCCAAGACCGCCGACATCGGGCGCAGGGAGGTGCGATCAAGGATCGAGGTCTGGATCGCATCATCGATCGTGGCGAAATCCGCCGTTTGCACGATCGGAAATTCCTTGGGATCGGCATGGGGCCCGGTCAGAATCGCGAAGCGCGCATTGGTGCCGCCGATGTCGCCGATCAGAACCGGGAACTTCAACACCGTGTCTTCAAAAAGCTGGGCCATGTCGTTTCTATCCAATTCGCTCGGTCATGCGCCATTCAACCCGGCTTCCTCGCTGCGGAGGATCATTTCCGCAGAAGCCCGGTTGAGCGCCATTGCAATGTCGTAAACGATGCCGAGCCGCATTAGTGCCTTCACGTCGACATCATGCGGCATCGGCGTCAGCGGATCGACGAAGAAGATGAGGATGTCGATCGCGCCTTCCGCAATCAGCGCGCCGATCTGCTGGTCTCCGCCAAGCGGCCCACTTTTCAGAAGCGTCACATCGAGCTGCGGGCAGGCAGCTTTCACCAGGCTACCCGTCGTGCCGGTGGCAACCAGGCTGCAGGTCTCGAAAAACGCGGCATGTGATGAGACGAAGGCGACGAGGTCGTCCTTCTTCAAATCATGCGCGATAAGGGCGATGCGGCGGGACATGGGCTGACCGAACTAAATCGATTGAGACCTAGTCCGGTTCGCCCTCGTCGCCAAGGCTTGTCGGCCGGTTTATTGGCCGGATGGTCGCGGAGACGGCACGGGGATGGCGTTCGGCAGTTCCGGCTCCACCGGGGAAGCGGTCGGGATGACGTCCGCGACGCGGTTGCTGCCGCCACCAACCGTCACCGATGCTTCGGACTGCGGCGATGGCGCTTCCAGAACCATGCGGCATTCCTTGGGCAGCGCCTTCATGGTCATGACATCGCGGGCGCGAGGTGCCTGCGGACCGGTGGCTTTGCGCCATGGCTCTTCCGTGAACCACCAGGCAAGCGACTTGTCGCAACCGTCGCCAGTGCCGGTGGATTCCTGAGCCTTGCAGCCGACCGAACCTGCCGGGCAGCCGATGCGCACATGGAAATGGTAGTCGTGGCCCCAGAACGGCCGCACCTTGTTCAGCCAGGAACGGTCGCCTGTCACCGTGTCGCAAAGCTTCTTCTTGATGCCCGGATGCACGAAAATGCGCTCCACTTCCGGATAGCCGGCCGCGCGCTTGAGGATCGCAGCATGCGCCGACGTCCAAAGCCGATCGTCGACCGTAAGACCGCCGTCCTTGATCATGGATTTCGGCTCGAAGCTTTCGCGCTCCGGCCCGGACAAGCGCCGCTTCGGCATCGGCGTGAACCAGATGTCTGCATCGAGACCCACCTGATGCGAGGCATGGCCAGTCAGCATCGGCCCGCCGCGCGGCTGGGAAATGTCGCCCAGCATCAAGCCGTTCCAGCCATCCTTGCTCGCGCCATCATCCGACAGCTTTTCCAGCGTCTTGATGAGCTGGGGATGGCCCCAGCGGCGATTACGCGACAAGCGCATCGCCTGCCAATGCGGACCATCGACCGCCATGGCGATGCCGCCGGCAAAGCAGCCCTTGGAATAAAAGCCGTAGGACTTGGCAGGCATGGCGGCCGGCAGGGGCTTGGAGCCGAACAGATCCTTCGCCAGCGGCTCGGCGGCATTCACTTGGGGAACCGCGGGGTTGAGCGCGAGCAAGGCTGCGCAGGCAAAAACCGCGCGGATCCAACGGGAGGGTGTGCGCATCGGGGTGTCTCCAACGGCGTGCGTGGCCGGCTGTGGCGATGATCCTTCCGCCGCCAAGGTTAACCGAAGCTTAACGGGACATATCCGACGCAGCGTTGAGCCTCATCATGAGCTTACCCAGCGTCGCGCCAGTTGCCGGCCTGCATCATGGCTTCCAGCGCCATGCGGTAGTTCGGGTAGCGGAACGTGTATCCGGCGTGGCCCAGCTTTGCGTTGGAAACCCGCTTGTTGTCGCCATAAAAACTGCGCGCCATTGGCGACATGTCGGCTTCGTCGAACGGGATTTCCGGCGGCGGCTCCATTCCCATGAGATCAGCCGCGAAGGCAACGACATCCTGCGGCGGCCCCGGCTCGTCATCGGCGATGTTGAATGCCCCGCCGATCTTTTCCCGCGCCAGCAACTCCGTTGCGCCGGCAATATCCTCGACATGGATGCGATTAAAGACCTGCCCCGGCTTGATGACGCGCTTGGCCTTGCCTTGTTCGAGGTTGAGGAAGGTGTTGCGGCCCGGACCATAGATGCCGGCCAGCCTGAGCAGCGCCACCGGCACGCCCCGAGCCTCGCCGAAAGCCGTCCAAGCCTGTTCAGCGGCAACGCGCTGGCGTCCGCGCGTGGATGTCGGGTCTTTAGCATCGTCTTCCACGACCCAGCCGCCGCCCCGGTCGCCATAAACGCCGACGGT
>NZ_DAMBUH010000025.1:0-13170 GCF_032053605.1 Tianweitania sp. | reverse complement strand
GCCGTCACTGCAATGGATCGGCTATCTAGATAGCCGATCCATTGCAGTGACGGCGTATGGTTGCGCAGCAAGTCGCCGGCGGCGTTTAGGAGGGGATCACCCGCCGCATCGGGCGCGGCTGACAGGATCAGATGTGTGACCTCCTGCAGCTCGGCGGCGAGTTCAGCGGAAACGGATCCATCGAACTGGAAAGGCCGGATGCCGTTGCGCTGGACGTGCGCGAACTTGTCTGGTGAGCGCGTCGTGCCGGAAACAGTGACACCGGCTTGCGCAAAGCGACGCCCTATCGCGCGGCCGGAAAAGCCGGCGCCGAAAATCAAAACGCGCATGGTCATGCGTCCTCAAACACCGGTAAGGCAGTTCGCCACTCCGCGCGCACATCCGTGTCGACCTCATCGGCATGACGCTCGCTGAGACGAACAAACACAGCGCGCGGCATCAACCGGGATAGCGCCCACACGGCGGCACCGCGCACCAGCGGGTTTGGATCGCTGAGCAGCGCCTCACATGGCGGGATCAACGCCGGATCCGCGGAATTGCCGGCCGCGATCAGAACGTTGCGAAGGAAGCGGTCGCGCCCGATGCGTTTGACCGGCGATCCACTAAACAGCGTGCGGAACGCTGGATCGTCGAGCGCAAGCAGATCAGCCAACCCCGGCGCACGCAGATCATCCCGCGCCGCAAACTTCGCTTCCGCCGCAACTCTTGCGAACTTGTTCCACGGGCAGGCGGCGAGGCAATCGTCGCAGCCATAGATGCGGTTGCCGATCGCGGTCCTGAATTCGGGTGGGATTGGGCCCTTGTTCTCGATCGTCAGGTAGGAAATGCAGCGTCGCGCATCCAACCGATAAGGTGCCGGAAATGCGTTGGTTGGGCAGGCGGTCTGACAAGCATTGCAGCGGCCGCAGTGATCGATCACCGCATCGTCCGGTTCCAGTTCGGCCGTGGTGAAGATCGAGCCGAGGAAGAGCCAGGAGCCGAAGTGGCGGCTTACCAAGTTGGTGTGCTTGCCCTGCCAGCCCAGCCCGGCCTGTTCGGCCAGCGGCTTTTCCATCACCGGTGCCGTATCGACGAAAACCTTGACGTCGGCGCCCGCGCGAGACGCGAACTTGCCGGCAAGCGTTTTCAGCTTGCCTTTGACGACATCATGGTAATCGCGGTTCTGCGCATAAACGGAGATGGCCGCGCGATCCTTCTTGGCATGAACCGCGCGCGGATCGCTGTCGGGGCCGTAATTCATGCCGAGCATGATCACGGAACGAACCTCGCCCCATAGCGTCTGTGGATCGGCACGCTCGTCAGAGCGCGTTTCCATCCAGTCCATGGAGCCATGACAGCCCTCGCCCAGGAAGATCTGCAGCCGCTCAGGCGCGCGAGGTATGGCATCCGGCAGGGTGATGCCGACGGCATCGAACCCGACGGCTCTCGCCTCGACTTCGAGGAAAGCCCGCAACCGCGCTGCCCTCCCGGAAGCCGGCATCATCTTAGAAATCCAGATCCGCGTAATGCGACACAGGAGAAACGCCGCGCACCCGGTCGGCCAGAACCGAGCGGAAGGCGGGGCGCGATTTCATGCGCGTGTACCAGTCCTTGGCGGCCGGATATTCGCTCCAATTGATTTCGCCGAGATAATCAAGCGTGGAGAGCGCGGCAGCACCCGCCATGTCGGCATAAGTGATCCGGTCGCCCGCCAGCCAGTTGCGCGTTCCGGCCAGCCAATTCGTATATTTCAGATGCTGCTTCAGGTTGGAGCGCGCCGTGCGGATCACGGCCGAATCCGGCGATCCACCGCCTTCGCCGGCCGGCATCAGCGGCTTGTAAACGCGTTCACGCACGAGGTGGCGCGTCACTTCGTTTTCGGTCTTGCCGAGATACCAGTCCACCAGCCGGCGGATTTCCGCCCGCTCGACGGAGGTGTCGGCAAACAAGCGCCGCTCGCGCTTCAGCACGCCGCGCGTTTCATCGATATATTCGGAGATCACCGTGCCACCGACGATTGGGACATCGCCCTCGGCCAGCAGTACGGGGATGGAGCCCGCCGGGTTCAGCGACAGGAATTCCTTGCGCCGGGCCCAGGGCCGTTCCTCGATCAGCGCGATCTCCTCGCCATATTCCCCAAAGATGAGGCGAATGAACCGGCTGGCTGCGGACATGGGGTGATGGAAAAGGGTCAGCATATCCGCTTCTGAACTGAGAGGCTGGCAATCAACCGGCTGTGCCGCTACAGGCCGCGCCCGTTATATGAAGCCGCGGTCAAGGCAGGTCCTATAGGAGCAGATCGCGGTCCTGACAAGCAAGCGCTGCATTGGGTCATGACTCGGACAAGGTTCATGCGCAATGGTGCCGGCTCCGCCGCACCCCCACCGGCTCCGAAGGTAAATTCATGGCAGACCAGACAATCGTTGAAGCGCTTCTTCTCGGCGCATTGGAAGGTCTGACCGAATTTCTGCCGGTGTCGTCAACCGGCCACCTCCTGCTGGTCGGTCACTTCCTCGGCTTCGAATCGACCGGCAAGTCCTTTGAAGTGCTGATTCAGCTCGGCGCGATCCTGGCGATCCTGACCGTGTATTTCACGCGGCTGAAGGACCTGATCGTGCATCTGCCACGCTCTCGAGCAACGCAGCGCTTCGTGCTTGGCGTTCTCGTCGCCTTTTTGCCCGCAGCCGTGATCGGCGCGCTGGCGCATGGCTTCATCAAGGCTGTGCTGTTTGAAGCCCCCGTGACGATCTGCATTGCGCTCATCCTTGGCGGCATCGTCCTGTTGTGGGTGGATCGCCGCGCGGAAACGCCGGTCTACAAGGACCTCATCGATTATCCGCTGTCGCTTTGCTTCAAGATCGGCCTGTTCCAGTGCCTGGCCATGATCCCCGGCACATCGCGTTCCGGCTCGACCATCGTTGGCGCCTTGCTGATGGGCGCTAGCAAGCGGTCGGCGGCGGAATTCTCGTTCTTTCTGGCCATGCCGACAATGGCCGGCGCTTTCACGCTCGACCTCATCAAGAACTGGAATGTGCTGAGCGCAGCCGATCTGCCGATCATCGGCGCCGGCTTCATCACCGCCTTTATCGTGGCGGTGCTGGTGGTGCGCTCACTGCTCGATTTCGTATCGAAGCGCGGCTACGCCATCTTCGGCTGGTGGCGCATTGTCGTAGGAACGCTGGGCCTCATCGGCCTTCTCGCCATGCGGTGAGAAGGCGACAGGCTTCGTCAAATCAAGCGTGGCGGCCGACGCGGGTGTATTGGCCGGCGACGCGGTAGCGCCACAGATAGCTCGGCAGGATCGCGTCCACTGTTTCAGGCGTGATGCCGAGACCGCTCAGCGTCCGGCCATCCCTGATCGCTTCTTCAGACACGACATTGTCGGACTTCAGCAGCGTGACCTGATCGCTGGTGAGGAGGTGGCCCGGCAGCATGCCGAGGATCGCGCCTTGCAGCTTGGCAATCGGCCAAGGCACGGACACGAGCGGGCGGCGGCGATCCACCACATCCAGCATGTGCTCCATGCACTCGCGGAAGGTCAGCACTTCAGGCCCGCCAAGCTCGTAAACACGACCGCCAGCAATGCGTCCATCCACCGACATCGCAGCGGCTTCCGCGACATCGCCGACATAGACCGGCTGCAGCCGCGTCTTGCCGCCGCCAAGCAGCGGAAGCATGGGGGAATAGCGCGCCATGTCGGCGAAGCGGTTGAAGAAGCTGTCTTCCGGTCCAAAAACAATCGAGGGCCGCAGGATCACGGCGTCCGGGGATGTCTCCAGAACGGCCTGCTCGCCGCGTGCCTTGCTGCGGGCATAGATCGACTCGGAGCCATCATTGGCGCCGATCGCGGAAATATGCGTCAGAGGTGCACCGGCCGCCCGGGCTGCTTCCGCCACCGAGCGCGCGCCGAAATCCTGCACCGTGTTGAAGCTCTGCCGACCGCTTTCGAACAGGATGCCGACGGCGTTGACAACGTAATCGGCACCTTCCACCGCGCGGTCTACCGACCAGCGATAGCGCAGGTTGGCCTGTATTGGTTGGATCTGGCCAATCGTGCCCATCGGCTGCGTATGGTTGGCGAGTTCCGGACGGCGGCAGGCAACGCGCACCTGGTAACCGCGCTTGGCCAGCGCACGCACGATGTGGCGCCCGACAAAGCCTGAGCCTCCGAACACGGTTACGAGCTTCGGGCTTGCCTTGATGGTCGTCATGATCGGGTCTCCGGCGCGGATGCCTGTTTGTTGGAAGCGATATATTCGCTTTAACGAGCAAGGCAAAGGTGCGCTTTGCCGCGTTAGGCGCAGAAATGCATCGGCAGGACGACAGATGATGATCCGGCTGGCACGTCATCAGGATCATCGAAGGGCGATCACTAAGTCGTGCTTCTCGATTTGCGAACAGTGTTTCAAGGCCGGAGCGTCTTGACGCCGGCACGCCCTTTGACTTCAAGCCAACCATTGTTCTCAAAACCTGATCGGAGTCCTCCCCTTATGGTCCAACCCGTCAACCCGAACCGCCGCTTGATCATTCCCGCACTGGGCGGGCTCTATGCTTCCGCGTATGAAGGCGCCGAAACGCTGCTGCGCGTCATCGCCGGCGGTTTCCTCGTGATCCATGGTTTTCCTAAGATCATGAACCCGTTCGGTGCAGCAGGTATGGTCGAATCGATCGGCTTCTATCCGCCTACCTTCTGGGCGCTGATGCTTGCGCTCGGCGAGTTCGGCGGCGGGCTTTTGCTGATGATCGGCCTGCTGACGCGTCCGGCAGCGGCGGTCACCACCTTCATCCTGTTGGTGACGGTGTACTTCCACTGGATCCTGCAGGCACAGGGCTTTTCCGGTGCGGAAAAGTCGCTCCTCTGGGCTGCCATCACGCTCTTCTTCGTGATCCGCGGCGGCAACCGTCATTCGGTGGACGCAAAGATCGGCCGCGAGTTCTAAGCGCTCCGTTTCAATTACCGCTCAAAGAAAAACCCCGCCGGATCGCTCCGGCGGGGTTTTTCGTATTCGTTGAACCGCATTTTTCGCCGCATTCCCGGACGGAAAACCGATTCCCACTTTTCCTGGGAAAGCTTTAGTTGCCGCGGTTCTTGAGGGCTGCGCCCAGGATGTCGCCGAGCGAGGCGCCCGAGTCGGTCGAACCGTACTGTGCGACGGCTTCCTTCTCTTCGGCGATTTCCAGCGCCTTGATGGAAACCTGCAGGCGACGGGTCTTCTTGTCGAAGGCGATGACGCGAGCGTCGACCTTCTGGCCGACCGAGAAACGCTCTGGGCGCTGCTCGTCACGGTCACGCGACAGATCGGAGCGACGAACGAAGCTTTCCATGTCGTGATCGACGAGCTTCACTTCGATGCCGCCATCGGTGATGCCCGTCACTTCACAGGTCACGATCGCGTTCTTGCGCAGTTCACCCGAAGCAGCGGCTTCGCCGACAGCGTCCTTGCCGAGCTGCTTGATGCCGAGCGAGATACGCTCCTTCTCGACATCGACGTCGAGAACCTGAGCCTGCACCATTTCACCGCGGTTGTATTCTTCGATGACCTGCTCGCCCGGACGGTTCCAGTCGAGATCCGACAGGTGAACCATGCCGTCGACATCGCCATCGAGACCGATGAACAGGCCGAACTCGGTCTTGTTCTTGACCTCGCCCTCGACCTGGCTGCCAACCGGATGGTTGCGAGCGAACGCTTCCCATGGGTTCTCAAGGGTCTGCTTGAGACCGAGCGAGATGCGGCGCTTGGACGGATCCACCTCGAGCACGACAACGTCGACAGCCTGCGTGGTCGACAGGATCTTGCCCGGATGGACGTTCTTCTTGGTCCAGGACATTTCCGACACGTGGATCAGGCCTTCGATGCCTGGCTCCAGTTCCACGAACGCACCGTAATCGGTGATGTTCGTGACCGTACCGGCGATCTTCTTGCCGATCGGGAACTTGGTGCCGATGTCGGACCACGGATCAGACTCGAGCTGCTTCATGCCGAGCGAGATACGGTGGGTTTCCTGGTTGATGCGGATGATCTGCACCTTGACCGTCTGACCGATGTTGAGGATTTCGGTCGGATGGTTGACGCGGCGCCAGGCCATGTCGGTGACGTGCAGCAGGCCGTCGATGCCGCCCAGATCAACGAACGCACCGTAGTCGGTGATGTTCTTGACCACACCCTCGACCACCTGACCCTCTTCGAGGTTCTGGACGATCTCGGAACGCTGCTCGGCGCGGCTCTCTTCGAGAACGGTGCGGCGCGAAACAACGATGTTGCCGCGACGACGATCCATCTTCAGGATCTCGAAGGGCTGCGGGTTGTGCATCAGCGGGGTGACGTCGCGGATCGGACGGATATCGACCTGGGAGCGCGGCAGGAACGCCACGGCGCCGTCGAGATCGACCGTGAAGCCGCCCTTGACCTGGTTGAAGATGACGCCTTCGACGCGCTCGCTGGCGTTGAACTTCTCTTCGAGGCGGACCCAGCTTTCTTCGCGGCGAGCCTTGTCGCGCGACAGCATGGCTTCGCCCAGCGCGTTTTCGATGCGCTCGACATAGACTTCGACGGTGTCGCCCACCTTGAGCTCGCCGTCCTTGGCCTTGGCGCCGAATTCCTTCAGCGGAACGCGACCTTCGACCTTCAGGCCGACGTCGATGATTGCCATGTCTTTTTCAATGGCAGTCACGATGCCCTTGACGACGGCACCTTCGGAAGAAGCATTCTCAGAAAACGACTCTTCGAGCAGGCTGGCGAAATCGTCGCGGGATGGATTGGATTGTGACATATAATCTCCTGGAAACCGCGTCCTCATAGGATGCGGCAGGCGCCGTGGGTTCGTGTTGCGTTTGCCTGCCGAACATCCCGGACAAATGAATGCCCTGTGCTGCTTTGCGAGCAGCGGGTCCGGCGCATGGAATGCAGGCAGGCAGGTTTCAATCGGATCCGTAGGAATATGGGTGCGCTTGAACGCGGACCAAATACTTTTTGGATCTAGATCGTGCTTCCGACGGCAAGATTATCGTCGATGATCGTCTTTGCCGCTGAAAACGCGGCTTCTATATCCATTTGCGAGGTGTCAAGCAAGTGGGCGTCCTCGGCCGGCTTCAACGGCGAGTCGGCCCGGCCCATGTCCCGCGCATCGCGTTTTTCGATGTCGGCGAGGATGGTCTCATAGGAAGCATCCTTGCCGCCTGCCGTCATTTCGTCATGACGACGCCTGGCCCGCACCTCAGGCGAGGCCGTCACATAAAGCTTCACGCTGGCATCCGGGCAAACCACCGTGCCGATATCGCGCCCGTCCAGCACCGCGCCATCGGCTGCAAAGGCCCGCTGCTTGTCGACCAGGATGCGCCTGACGGTGGGCATGACCGCAACCTTCGAAGCCGCTTCACCCACGGCATGCTGAGACAGCACCTCGCGATCCATCGCGCCGAGATCGAGTTGTCTTGCGGCGGTTTCGGCCGCCGAGACGTTTTCAAGCGGCAGTCCGAGTTCCAGCAAGCGATGGGCGACTGCGCGATAGGTCAGCCCGGTATCGAGATGCGGCAGGTCATAATGTGCCGCCAACCGGCGCGCCAGCGTGCCTTTACCGGACGCAGCAGGTCCGTCGATGGCGATAATCAAACGCTTCGCCATCAAACAGACCGCAACAGCCCGCCATCGACCCGGATGCTCTGACCGGTAATGTAAGCCGCGCCTTCCGAAGCCAGGAAGGCGATGGTGGCGGCGATTTCGTCGGCCTTGCCGTAGCGCTTCATCGGCACACTTTCGCGGCGCTCGTCGGTTGCGGGCAGGCTGTCGATCCAACCCGGCAGCACATTGTTCATGCGCACGTTTTGGGCGGCATATTCATCCGCAAAGAGCTTGGTGTAGGCGGACAGGCCGGCGCGGGCCACAGCCGAGGTCGGGAACATCGCGCTCGGCTCGTCGATCCATGCGGTCGAGATGTTGATGATCGCACCGCCGCCTTGCGTCGCCATGATCGGCGCCACCAGCCGCGTCGCGCGCACCACATTCATGAAGTAAACATCGAAGCCGGTATGCCATTGCTCGTCGGAGATACCGAGCAAGGCGGCACGCGGACCATGCCCGGCGCCATTCACCAGTACGTCGATGCGCCCGAAGGTCGACACCGCGCCATCCACGAAGCGCTTGAGATCGTCCGGCGACTGGTTGGATCCGGTAAAGCCGAAGCCGCCGAGCTCCTTGGCCAAGGCCTCGCCCTTGCCGGAAGACGACATCACACCGAGCTTGAAGCCGTCAGCATGGAGCTTTCGTGCGGCAGCCGCGCCCATTCCCGAGCCACCTCCTACGACGATCGCGACCTTGTCGGGCATGGCATGTCCTTTCCGTGAAGCTGTTGATCGAGAACCGATAGGTCAAAGCGGCGAAGCTGCGCAAGCCGCCAGGCGTCAGACCCGCTCGCGCTCGCTGTTGCCCACAAGCGCACCGATGACATAGCCGATGAGCCAGCCCAGTGCGGGGACGGTGAGCAGGGTCAGCACCTGGCCCCATTCGTCATCGATGTAAGGGGTTGTGGGATCGCGATTGTCGAAGCCGCGGATCAGGCCGGTTGCGAACAGCACGAGCGGCAAGAACAGAAACCAGAAGGTGACGGCATGGCCGGGATAGCCGCTGGTTCGCGCCGCGGTGCTGCGCCGCGTTGCCATGCCCGCCCAGACCACGAAAGGCACGCAGGCCACGGCATAGAAGGCGTAGCCCAGAAGGGGCTCAACCAGGAACTGGATGAGGAAGAGCCAATCCATGCCTATTCGATAACAGCGCCCAGCCCGGCCATCAGATCCATGAACTCAGGGAAGCTGGTGGCGATCATGGCGCGGTCGTCAACCGTGACGGGCTTCTCCGCAGCCAGTCCCATCACAAGGAAGGCCATGGCGATGCGGTGGTCGAGATGCGTTTCCACGTGACCGCCGCCCAGGCCCTTGCCGCCCGGCCGGCCGATCACCGACAGGGATGCCTCACCTTCCGTGCACTCAACGCCGTTGGCCTTCAAACCGGCAGCAACGGCAGCAAGGCGGTCAGACTCTTTCACGCGCAACTCGTCCAGCCCATCCATGACCGTCGTGCCTTCGGCAAACGAAGCGGCGACGGCCAGCACTGGATATTCATCGATCATCGACGGCGCCCGCTCCGGCGGAACGATCACGCCGCGCAAATCGGACGAGCGCACGCGCAGATCGGCCACATCTTCGCCGCCGGCATTGCGCGGGTTCAGAAGCTCGATATCGGCGCCCATTTCCTGCAGGGTCAGGATCAGGCCGGTCCGGGTCGGGTTCATCAACACGTTTTCGATCGTGATGTCCGAACCCGGCACGAGCAACGCTGCCACCAGCGGGAAGGCGGCCGAGGAGGGATCGCCTGGCACAGCGATGATCTGGCCGGTCAGCTTGCCTTCGCCCTCGATGCGGATTGTGCGCAGGCCTGTTGCATCGGTCTCGACTTCGATGTTCGCACCGAAGCCGCGCAGCATCTTTTCGGTATGGTCGCGCGTCATCACCGGCTCCAGCACAGTGGTGATGCCTGGCGTGTTGAGGCCTGCGAGCAGAACGGCCGACTTCACCTGCGCCGACGGCATCGGCACGCGATAGGTGATGGGCGCGGCATGTTTGGGACCGCGCAGGGTCAGAGGCATGCGATCACCCGATGCTGCGTTCAAGACCTGCACGCCCATTTCGCGAAGGGGATCGAGGACGCGCGCCATCGGCCGCTTCGACAAGGATGCATCGCCGATGAAGGTCGTTTCCATGTCATAGGTGCCGACCAGGCCCATAGTCAGCCTCGAACCCGTGCCGGCATTGCCGAAATCGAGCGGCGCTTCCGGCTGCAACAAACAGCCATTGCCGGTGCCCTGGATCACCCATTCCGCGCCATTGCGCTCGATCCTGGCACCCATAGCCTTAATCGCTTCGCCCGTGCGTAACACGTCTTCGCCCTCGAGCAGGCCGGTGATGCGGGTTTCGCCCGATGCCAGACCGCCGAACATGAAGGAGCGATGGGAGATCGACTTGTCGCCGGGAACGCGAACGCGGCCGGTCAGGGCGTCGGCGCGATGCGCGGTGGCGGGCTGGGGCAGAGGGGAATGGGACATCGCAACAAGGAAAAAGAGGAGCAACGAGCCGGTAAGCGGGCGCCGCCGGCGGTGGCTTCCGTAACACCCTTTCTCAACCCGGTCATCCCTGCAGCGGCGACTTGTTCGCACCCGAACAACACGCGGGTAAGACAGAGTGGGCGACAAGCGCTGCCAAAGGCTTTGACAGGCTTAGGAACTGTTTGTATGGGGTCCGCACTTCTAAACAGGACCGACGGAGCATGTCGCCCGCTTCAGGCGAGTGTGCCACGGCTCCCATGAGACACGAGGCAACCGTGGCAAATCCAGAGCTTGGCACCAAGCGTGTCTGCCCCGAAACCGGGCGCAAATTCTACGACCTGAACAAGGATCCGATCGTCTCGCCCTATACGGGCAAGACCTATCCGCTGAGCTTCTTCGAAACCATCGCAGCTCCGACGCGCGCTGCATCGCGTGTCGAGGAAGATGAGGAAGCCAAGGAAACGCCTGAGGTCGAAGAGGCCGATGACGAAGCTGAAACCATCTCGCTTGAAGAAGCCGATGAGGACAGCAAGGACGACGACAACCTTCCCGACATCGACGAAGACGATGATGTCGATCTCGGCGACGATGATGAAGACACCTTCCTTGAAGACGAGGAAGACGAAGACGACGATCTTGAAGACATCGTTCGCGGTGGCGACGAAGACGACGAAGGCTGATCTTTTCAGCTCGGCGCGCTCAGCATAGCGCGCCCATTTCGAGCGCCGACAAAGAAAGGCGCTCGAAGCTCTCGGAAGGGCTTGATCTCTTCGAGAAGCGCGGTTAGAAGCCGCCCACCGTGACGGCGCAAGCAGTCACGCCAGCACCACCGGCAGCAACCTGCCGGATCTGATGGGGCCATAGCTCAGCTGGGAGAGCGCCTGCATGGCATGCAGGAGGTCAGCGGTTCGATCCCGCTTGGCTCCACCAAACTTCCTTTCTTCTCCATTTTACAGGTCTGCCGCCTCTCACGCGCATATGCGCGGTGATGCCAAGGGCGGAGACTTGCGCCCCCGCCTCATCATACGCTTACCCGGCCTGAGAGGGCAGGGTGTCGTTCACGATCACGCGAGTGGTTGGTGTCGCGGTGGTGTTGTTGCGGTCCTCTGCGAAGAGCGACCAGACCGCGATAAACAGCGCTGCGATCAGCGGGCCCACAACGAAGCCGTTGACCCCAATCAGCGCGATTCCGCCCAGCGTGGAAACCAGAACCACATAATCCGGCATCCGCGTTCCCGCACCCACCAGCGGCGGCCGCAGGAGATTGTCGACCAGCCCGATCACCAGAACGCCGACCGCAACCAGGATCGCGCCTTGGAGATAAGCGCCGGACAAGAACAGATAGGCGGCGACGGGTCCCCACACGATGGCCGCACCCACTGCCGGCAAGAGCGACAGGATCACCATGAAGACGCCCCAGAGAAGGGCTGCCGGAATGCCGAGGAAGTAAAAGGTGACGCCGCCGATCGCGCCCTGGATCAGGGCAATGATGACATTGCCCTTCACGGTCGCCTTCACCACTGAGCTGAACTTGTTGAGGATATGATTGGTGTGATGCAGGCTGAGCGGGCTTGCATTGCGGATCTTGGCAGCAAGCGAGCGGCCGTCCTTGAACAGGAAGAAGAGGACGTAGAGCATTACGCCGAGGCCCACCACGAGCTGGGCGGTACCTTGTCCGATTGTTACAAGCCGGCTTGCGATGATCTGCGACGCGCGGCCGAGAAAACCGGTCAAACGCTGCTGGATTTCGTCCAGTGTGCCGAGGTTGAACCGTTCTAACAGTTCCGTGACGAAACCGGGAAGCGCATCGTGAACATGCTGCACCACGATCGCGGGATTGGTCTGGCTTGAACTGATCCGGTCATAAAGGCTGGTTGCCTGGGCAGCCAGCGAAGACAAAACGATCACGCCGGGGATCAGCACGATGCAAATACAGGCAAGCACGCTCAAAGCCGCCGCCCAGCCACGCCGCCCTCCGAGCTTTATCGTGAGCCATCGCTGCAGCGGATTGAACAGGATGGCGAGGATCACTGCCCATAAAACCGCGCCATAAAAGGGAAGGAGCAGCCAGATGAACGCGATCGTGACCAGAACGATCACGACAACGAAGCTTGCCTGCTCGGCGCGGGGTTTAAGGTCAGCCATGTCAGATGCTCTGGGCGTGAGAGGGTCAGTCGCGAAGCTCCACCTATCACGCATTAAGCCAAGATGACGACGGCTCGTTGGTAAGAGTAAGGCGCGCCGGCGCGGTTTTTACAGCGGCGTATGATCTGCAGGCTTCGCAGCCTTGCGCCGTTCGCCCAGCGTCTTCGACAATTCGGCCACTGGAGGCGCGTAAAGAAAGCCGAACGACACAGCGCCGTCCTTTTCGTCGACGGCGTGATGCAGGCGATGCGCTTGGTACAAACGCTTGAGATAACCGCTACGCGGCGGCTTCTTGAACAGCCAGCGCTGATGCACCAGCCCATCGTGGAAGACGAAGTACAGGACACCGTAAGCGGTCACGCCGATCGCGATCCAGGTCAACAGCGGCACCCAGGTGCCCAGCGCAAACAAAGCGACAGCGGCGACGGCAAAGACCAGCGCATAAAGGTCGTTCTTTTCGAACGGGCCATGATGCTCATCATGCTCTTCGTGATGGGACTTATGCCAGCCCCAGCCCCAGCCATGCATCACCCAGCGATGCAGGGCATAAGCGCCGAATTCCATAAGGACGACGACAGCCAATGAAATGAGGAGCCCGAAGACGATGTTCATGACGCGAAAACTCCGTTCGCAGGCAGAAGCGGAACCTGGCGCAAGGCTTGGAGATCCCCAACGCCGGCGCAGAAGCAGCTGATCCGCAACTGTTCGATCGTGACACCGTAAGCCTCGATCACCGCTTCGGTCGAGTCCAAGGCCGGTCCGAGTATGCCAGCCGCCTGGCCCACGAGGTCGGCGCCAAGGCGGATTGCCTTGGCGGCATCGACGCCGTTGCGGATTCCACCTGACCCGATAACGAAAATGTTAGGCAGCGCAGCTCTGACGGAAGCGATTGCCTGAGGCGTAGGGAGGCCCCAGTCAGCGAAGGGCTGGGCGATCGCGCGCTGACGTTCG
>NZ_DAMBUH010000024.1:42236-45815 GCF_032053605.1 Tianweitania sp. | reverse complement strand
TCTCTCGCGATCTCGACGACGAAATTCCTTTCTGATCAGACAAATAAAAAGGCCGGCATTAAATGCCGGCCTTTTTATTTGAAGCGACCGCCTCAAGTCAGGGGAGGTTGAGCGTTTGTGGCTCCTGCACCGGCGTTCCGTTTCGCGCGCTGCGAAACTGCTGAGAGTGCTTGTAGGCATTCTTGCGCATACGCATTAGCGAGCCGAGCGGCTTGTGAGCCTCGACACCGTTCCATGGATTGAAGCCCATACCGTCATCCACGGCTCGCGAGCGTGCTTCACTCCAGGCTTGCTGTGGCTTCGCCGTGATGATCCCAAGGCGAACATAAGGGCTTTCTTCCTCGCTCCATTCCTTGTTGGCAGGTTCGATCGGCATGTCTTCAAGGTTGGTGCAGAGCTGTGCGCGGATTTCCCACACAGCGGTTTGGCTGGCGAAAAACTCGACCACGGCTTCACGAATACCATCCGGCACGCCGTTGACATTGAGCGACTGATCGGTGAGCGCACGCAGGTTGTCGGAAATTGGGGCGATCGAAATCTTGGCAATATAGTCACCAAAGCGGACAGGAAGCTGGCTGAAGAAGCTGTCGCCAAGAATGTGGGTCTCGAGCTGCCCGCCCATGCTTTTCAGCATCGCGCTCTCACCGCCAACAGCCTCCACGACTGTCTCAATGCCGCGTGCCGCAGCGGATACGACCTTCTTCAAGCCTTCCACGCGATCGGTGGTTGCTGCGATAGGCTTCAGGCTGCCGAGAAAGGCTTTACCGTCCGGCGCTTGGAAGGTCGGACCGTTGACCATGATGAAGTCTTGATTGCCGCTACCTTCCGCATCAGGCAGCTGTTCGCCTTCAACGCCGAAAATCTTGATGGCCACACCGCGCGGCGTCGACACACTATCTGGAAGGATGTCGCCGGGAATGGTGGAGAAGCGCATAAGAACGTCGTGGCGTCCAGGATGCGCAAAGATGCCTTGTGCAAGTACGTTCGGCAGATTGCCGTCGATCTCCAGCTCAGCCTGGAGAATGCCATGGCTTTTCGCGTGAACGCTGCGGATCGCGTGACCGGAATCTTCAAACGTCTTTTCCCGGACCTTGCCCATTGTCTCGTCGATCTTGCGGCCCACCTCAGCTTCTTCGGGCGTGGGCTTATCGACGGCGGGTGAGTAGCGCTGCGGAGAAAGGGGTGGCTGGCTCGACATGGCGGGCTCCCGAAATGATTGTGTTACGCTGAGCACTGTCACAATTCCCAAGATGCCTTGTGGTTGCTTCCGAGTTGGAAGCGGAACCGGATCATGCCTTGGTTGTTCGAGATGACCTTCCTCAAGTAACGGTATGGAGCTTACATCATGCAGCGACGCGAAATTTGGATCCTGGTGCTGGTTGTCGTGCTGATCGGTGCGGTCTGGACAGTGCACAGCCTGCTCGACAGCCAAGTGGTAACCGATACAGCGCCGGTAGAGCGCTCCGATCAGCAGAACTCGGGCACCAATGCGCCGAGCCAACAAGCTCCTGCTGCAGGAACGAATGGGACGGCGACGACCAATCCTTAGTCGTTCATGAGGGTAAGCGATCCCACCTGATCGGGATCGCTTACCCTCCGTATTACCTAAATTACGAACATTGCGGCTCAGTCTTAGGCAGCTGTTTGATCCATAGCGGCTTGCATCTTCACGACGCGAACAGGGACGGATTTTGCGGCCGGAACCTTGCTCTCGTCGGCATGCTGCCACAACGGAATGAGTGCATTGCACTCTGGGTAGTAAGCGCCGACGCAGCCCGAGGGGATGTTGTAGTTCACGACTTCGAAGCCTTCCATGCGACGATGCACGTGGTCGTTCGCTTCTGTCTCCAACGCGACGATCTCGCCGTTTTGGATGTCCAGCCTCTCCATATCCAGTGTGTTCATCAGCACCACCATGCGCGTGCCGTTGATCCCGCGGAAGCGATCCGAATAGCCGTAAACCGTGGTATTGAACTGGTCGTTGCTGCGTAGCGTGATCAGCCGTAGAACGTCTGGCTCGGCCCCCGTCTGGAAGCTGGCGGACAGAGCTTCAGGCACCACAAAATTTGCCTTCCCGTTCTCGGTGTTCCATTCGCGATGCCGCGCTGCGAGCGGCTTTGGAAAGCCGCCTGGCGTGAACATACGCGCGTTAAAATCCTTGAAGATGTCGGGGTAGGTGCTTTCGATCGCATCACGTACCTTACTGTAATCGTCGACCCAATCATTCCAGGGAACGTGGATCGCGTCAGGCAACGTGGCCCTGGCGATTTCCGCGACGATGCGCGGTTCAGACAGCAGGTGCTCGCTTGCCGGTTTGGCAAATCCTCGCGAGGCGTGAATACAGGACGTGCTATCCTCCATCGTTACGACCTGCGTGCCGCTCGCTTGCTCGTCGATCTCGATGCGGCCGAGACACGGCAGCAGATAGGCGACCTCACCATTGAAGAGCTGCCCGCGATTCAGCTTGGTGGCGATCTGAACGGTCAGCCGCATTTTTGGCCAAGCCTGTTCCATCAACTCGCGCTCTGGCACAGCACGGAGGAAGTTGCCGCCCAGACCAACAAAGGCTCGCACCTCGCCACGGATGATCGCACCGCAGGCATCCACGGTGCTGTAGCCGGTCTCTGTTGGGGGTTCGAAATGGTAGAGCGCCTTGAGCTTATCCAGCGGCACCAGCTCGGGCTTCTCTGATATGCCAACGGTGCGCTGACCCTGAACGTTGGAGTGGCCGCGCACAGGGCAGATGCCAGCGCCATCCTTGCCGATGTTGCCGCGCATAAACAGGAGGTTGGCAAGCATCCGTACCGTGGTAACGCCGAGCTTATGCTGAGTCAGGCCCATGCCGTAAACGCCAATCACACGCTCTGCCTTGGCGTAGGTCGTGGCTGCGCGGGTGAGCGCCTCACGCGTCAGGCCTGAATGGCGTTCGAGCTCATCCCAGTCGCTAGACTTCACGAAGTCGAGGAACTCGCTTGAACCATGCGTGTGCTCGGTCAAGAAGGCGTGGTCGAGCAGGCTTTTCTGGCCGGCTTCAACAGCTTGCGCATCCAGTTCCAGCAGCGCTTTGCAGATGCCTGTGATAGCGGCAATGTCCCCGCCGGCCTTCACCTGATAATATTCGCTGCTGATGCGCGTTTCACTTCCTGTCGCCATTTCGATCGGCGACTGAGGATTTGTGAAGCGTTCCAGTCCTCGCTCTCTCAGCGGATTGAAGCTGACGATCGGCACGCCGCGTTTGCTTGCTTTCTGCAGATCATGAAGCATGCGAGGGCTGTTCGAGCCGACATTCTGACCAAAAAAGAAGATCGCATCTGTCTTTTCGAAATCGTCGAGGCGCACCGTGCCGACCGGTACGCCGATACTCTTGGGTAGCGCCACCGAAGTGGATTCATGGCACATGTTGGAGCTATCAGGCAGATTGTTGTTGCCGTAGATCCGCGCCATCAATCCATACATATAGGACGTTTCCAGCGAGGCACGGCCAGACGCATAGAACACAGTTTTCTTCGGATCGTCGGCGCGAATGGCAGAAAGTTCGCGGCCGATTTCTGCAAAAGCCTTGCCCCAGCTTACCGGCTC